>JAVVFR010000150.1:0-4934 GCA_032250595.1 Bacteroidales bacterium
CCCATCATAGTGGTGATAAACACAAACTCATTTAATGTAAAAACACCCAATATAATTCCCTCAAAGAAAGAGTAACTCAAATGAAGAAAAAACGTCTTACGTTCATTAAGGGTCAGCCCTTTTACACCTATTTTCATTTATCCGCTTTAATATGGGGTGCAAAGATAGCTAATTCACTTGCTATAAAGCAATACTTACTATAACAAGTAACATCCCTCCAACCAGAAAGTTGAAAAGATTGACAGCGACACTATATCCGATAAGAACTCCCAGAGGGATCTCTTTTTTGAGCAGGAACCGAAGTGTGAGGGTCTCCAAAACAATAGTAGTCATTACCGCAAGCAACACTCCAATAATTAAATCACTAATTATGAAGACCAGAATCCATAGAAAAGGATAACTAAAAAGTGTTGTAAGCGCAAACCATAACAGCAAACGCAGTTTTTTCTTCATTATCAGCAACAGCAAGAGTGCCATCAATACCTTTAACAGCATTGTGATAGCCAAACCAAAAAAGATATTTCTCCATTTGGCAATCTCTGTAATATCGTTGGGAATAGGGGTAACAAAAAGAGACCGGTTGGAAACCGACATCTTGTATAATGGGTTCGCCGAATTAATAAATTGATTGCTTGCAAGAATACCCTCTCTATATTCAACAACCAGTTTATGCCATCCCAAAAGGTTATTAGCTGTGGTAACGTGCAGGGTATCCTTATTCCACCATACCGCTTTCAATGTCAGAGTATCAATTTTCTGAAAGTCTTCATCCTTGCTTTGCAAAACCCAAACCTGGCCAATGGATTTTTGTCCGGTAGCATTGGTATCAATGACAAATGAGAAGGTATTTTTTTGTTTCTCTTTTGCTACGACACTGCCATTATATCCCAGCAAAGGAATAATACACAATACGACAAACAACCGGACTGAATTTATTCTAATCTTTATGTCGGGAAAAAACGGCATATCTTTATGTTAAGGGATCAATAGGGGAGCTAAGATAATAAAAATGAAAATATTTCCATAAAATAATATTACCCTGTTATGGTTCATAGCAGACAAATATTGCAGCACCATGCAGTATTTTTTTAATAATTTTTTGTTTCAGCATAAAAATAGTATTACTTTTAGTTGCACAAAAAAAAATAAGCTTATGAACATTTTATGGTTTATCATTATTGGATTGTTAGCAGGCTTTTTAGCCGGTTATATTGTTAAAGGCAGAGGCTTTGGGCTGATCATCAACCTGTTTGTCGGCCTGTTAGGCGCATTTGTCGGGGGTTGGTTATTAGAAGAGATGAACGTGAACCTACCTTTCGGAGAGAAGATCGGATATCTGATAACAGCCATTATCGGTGCAGTTTTACTGTTGTTGATTGTCAATTTATTTAAGAAGAAGAGATAACAGATCAAACTACTTCGTTCACCTTTGCAAAATATTTATTTGATCATTTCAACACTACGTTTAACAAACGACGTTAGTTTTTCGCCTTTAAGCATATTTTGTGACAGAAGGGCAAGATCAAAAAGTTGCTGTATCAACTGTTTCTGATCCTCTTCTTTTTCAGTTTGGGCTACTTTTTCAATCAACGGGTTGTTGGTATTCACCACCAGATTGTAGCTATCGGGGAAAGCGCCCATCATGGCACCTCCTCCAATCTCCTGCATCTCTTTCATTCGTCGCATAAACTCGGGGCGGGTGATCATCATTGGGAAACCATCACTGTCAAGTGGTTCAAAAATTATGACATAGCCGGTATTATCGATAGCTTTCTCAATTACTTCCTTAAGCTTCTTCTCTTCATCTTCACTCATTTTTGAAGGCATCGCTTCTTCTTTGTTGATGAGTTTATCAATCACATCAGCATCAACACGTACGAACTTCACATCGGTCAGTTTTTGTTCCAGAAGATTAAGAAAATGGTTGTCGAGCGGGCCATTCATTTCCAGCACATCATATCCTTTCTCTTTGGCTGCTTCGATATAGGTGAACTGGTCAGTGGTATCTGAACTGTAAAGGTGTACTATTTTCTTATCCTTATCAGTTTGTAGTGTTTTTATATGATTTTTATACTCTTCGAAGGTGAAATATTTCCCGTCAATATTTTTAAGAAGGGCAAACTTTTCTGCTCTTTCATAGAACTTCTCATCGGAAAGCATTCCGTAAATAATAAAGATACGGATATCATCCCATTTTTTCTCAAACTCTTCACGGCTATTCTTAAAGAGCTCTTCAAGTTTGTCGGCTACTTTTTTAGTGATATGGCCGGATATTTTTTTTACATTCGAATCACTCTGCAGATAAGACCGGGATACATTAAGCGGGATATCGGGTGAGTCGATTACGCCATGCAACAATGTCAGGAAGTCAGGCACAACGCCTTCAACTGAATCGGTAATAAACACCTGGTTGCTATAGAGCTGAATCTTATCACGCTGTACTTCGAAATTATTTTTCACTTTGGGGAAATAGAGAATCCCTGTAAGGTTAAAGGGATAATCTACATTCAGGTGTATATTAAACAACGGCTCTTCAAACTGCATAGGATAGAGCTCACGATAGAAACTATTATAGTCATCGGCCTTCAGTTCAGCAGGAGCTTTTTTCCAAAGAGGGTTTGTGTTGTTAATGATCCTTGGCCGTTCTTTTGTTTCGTATTTATCGTTGCCTTTTTCATCTTTCTCTCCTTCAATTTTCTCGGAATAGGCCTCTGTTCCAAACTCAATAGGAACGGGAAGAAATCGGCAATATTTGGTAAGCAGTTCATAAATCCTGTTCTCGTCGAGAAACTCTGCAGATTCGTCATCGATATGGAGTTTTACTGTTGTTCCCCTGTCAGTTTTGTCAGTCTCTTCGAGTGAATAATCCGGACTACCATCGCAGGTCCATTTCACTGGTTTTGTTGCACCTCCTTTTTTATAGGTCTTGGTGATCAGCTCTACCTTATTTGCCACCATAAATGATGAGTAGAATCCCAATCCGAAATGCCCGATGATATTAGTGGCATCAGCGCCTTTGAATTTTTTCAGGAACTCTTCGGCACTGGAAAACGCTATCTGGTTAATATATTTTTCTACTTCTTCAGCAGTCATACCTATCCCGCGGTCGATCACACGCAGCTGTTTTTTCTCCTTGTCTACCTCTACCTTGATAGTAAGATCGCCGAGTTCTCCTTTCACTTTATCGAGTGAAGCCAGCGCTGTAAGCTTCTGCGTAGCATCTACTGCATTGGATATTAACTCTCTAAGAAATATTTCATGGTCTGAATAGAGAAATTTTTTGATAATGGGGAAAATATTCTCCGCCTGAACATTAATTTTTCCTTTCTGCATTTTTTCTTGTTTTTGTTTATTACGGCACATGAGTGTCAAAGGATGTGCCAATTAATAATTGCTGACAAAATGACGGAAAATGCTCAGGATAACATTCAAAGACACGCGCATCAAAAGGTCTGTTTATCTATAAAACAGGATTCACTCTTCTTTTACAATTACAAAAAATGCCTTCGGCAAGCTATCGTATGCTTTCTGAGACATCACAACAGCATCATAATGATATTTTGACAGTGGAGATTGTTCAAAAGGGAGCATGCTGTTAGTTATAGCAATAAAAGAGCCCGGCACAGCAGATAGTGTTGTTTGCTTACCGATACCCAGAAAGGCTCCGGGCTCAAAAACCATCTCAGTATCTGCTCCAAGGGTCACTGTTGAAAAATCTTTAAGAAGCAGAGAGCTGCCTTTTTTGAACACGATAGATGATGCTTTAATTGTTTCCAGTTGTGCGGCAGAATCAATGACCAATCCGGTACCGGCTTCAAAGACCATTTCTGTTGTATGGTTCATCGGGTTAAAAATGAGTTTCCCTCCCGGCATCACATGGATATGTGCAACACCGGTGTCGCACAGCTTATTACGATACCGCACGGAGGTTTTTTCTTCTCCTTCTTTATAAGGTGCACCGATATATAGCCGATGGCCGTTATCGACCTGCACGTCATAGAAGAGTATCTTTTCTCCATACCAGTTGAACTGGTGAATAGCAGGATTTGCTTTCTCTAAAAATGCTTCATCCACAAAAAATTCATCATAATGCTTGCTATTGCCCGAAATCATACAATAAAGGTTATAGAATAACATCCAATCGATACCATTATAATCTCCAAAAGAGTGCAGCATCTCCAGTGGCATATCTTTTCCTCTGCCTTGTGGTTCGATAAACCTGCCCGATGATGACCATTCGAATGCTCCATACCCATCGGGGAGGTAGTCATACTGTGGATATGCATCATGGAAAGTAGCGCTACGGTGATAGGGCCCTTCGTGGCAAGATATCTGGACTATGAGGTTATAGAGCTCATCACTGTAAGCTTTAGCATTGAAACCCGCGGTGCTCTTCTCAGGAAAGAGTACCCGGTATATTCCGGGAATATAGTTATAGTTGGCATCAAATTCACCAAAATAATGCTCAGTGAAATTCCTTTTATTTCTGTGCCATTTCTGAAGTAAAAAAAGCGTGGCATCTGTCTGCTTGTCGGCAGAGGTGAGACAACTGCTGGCAGCGGCAAGGTTAAGATGCATTCTAAACTCATTAAAACCGTGTAAAACATGACCAACACGGCTTGTAAAGGGGGTGTAAAAAGCGGCTTGTGCCATTTTATAAGCAAAAGACCGTTCTCCTTTCTTGTTTTCATAATCTGTCCATTGCTTTGCTACATGATAAAAACCATAAGAGAGGTCGAAGACCCAATTGCCAAACATATCTTTTGTACCGGTAACCGGGTTTTTAAACTGCCAGCTCCAATTATTTTTAGAGAAGGGTTCCTGATGCATAAACTCCACAATTCTTTTGATAATACATTGCGCTTCATACTGTATATCTGCGTTGGTTTGTGATGTATATAAACCTGAGGTGGGAAATGCAACAGGTTGTTCAT
>JAVVFR010000151.1:0-4912 GCA_032250595.1 Bacteroidales bacterium
ATTGTTAATAAACTCATATCTATGTTCTTATTATCTTCTGTTTCTCATTATCTTTCCTACTGCTGATTTCCCGACACGGACATAATCCAGTAATGGAACTCCTGCCGGACATGAGTAATGGCATGAACCACACTCTATGCAATCCATCACACCGTCTTTTTCCAACAAATCCCAATACTGAAGTTTTGCCTCTTGTGACAGCAGATATGGCTCAAGTCCTATCGGACAAACTGTAGTGCATTTCCTACAACGAATACAATGGTGTACCTCCTTACGAAATGATTCTTTTTTACGCATGACAAGGATTCCGGAAGTACCTTTTGTAACTGTTGATTCGATAGTGTTAAGCGCTTTTCCCATCATGGGGCCACCGCTGATTACCTTACCAGTGTCATCGGGCAAACCTCCGGCTTTCTCAATCAACTCATGTATCGGGGTGCCAATCCTTACCAGCAGGTTACACGGATTTGTTACCGATTTGCCGGTGACAGTTACTACTCGCTCTATCAATGGTTTATTCTTTTGAACCGCTTCGTAAACAGCCAGTGCCGTTCCGGCATTGTTTACTACACATCCTACATCCAATGGTAACTTGCCTGAAGGGACTTCACGTCTTAACAAAGCCTTGATAAGCTGCTTCTCTGCACCTTGTGGATACTTTACTTTCAAAGTATGTACTTCAATGCCCGGAAAGTTTACCACTAAAGCAGAAAGATGTGCAATAGCATCCGGCTTGTTCGCTTCAATACCAATCAATGCTTTCTCAACGGACAATCCTTTCATCAATACCTGAACCCCTATCAACATCTCTTCAGCCCGCTCCAGCATCACCCTGTGATCGGCTGTCAGATATGGCTCACATTCTACTCCATTGATGATTAGATATTCAATCTTCTTGCCATCAGGAATCATTAGTTTTATATGACTGGGAAATGTTGCACCTCCAAGACCTACAACACCTTTCTCTTTTAACTTCTCAATGATCTCGTCTTTGGAAAAGGTGATCCCATGCTTAATATCTTTCGATGTGTCAATGTTTTCATCCCATTGATCTTCTGCAACATCGATATGGATCATTGGTTTTTTATAACCACTTTGATCCGGCGACAAATCAATCCTGCTGATCTTTCCGGTAACAGGGGAGTGAATATTTGCTGAGATAAAGGCCTCTCCTTTTGCTATAAGCTGGCCTGTTTTTACCGCATCACCTTTGTTGACAATGATTGTTGCCGGAGCCCCAAGATGTTGCCCATTGGAAACAAATACCTTCTGCTTCGGCATCAAAACTTCTATAGGCCTGTCGGCTGTTATCTTTTGCTCTTCCGGATGAATACCGCCTAACTTAAATGTTTTCAATGCTTGTCCTCCTCTTTTTTTAAGGATACCATTTTTTTTCTACGTGGTCTTTTCTTCAGCAGTTACTGCCTCTTTTTTCTCTTTCCTGGGAGGAAAGTTTAACTCAGGTATTGCCCCTGTAGGGCATTCCGGTGCACATTTTCTGCAAAGTGTACATTTATTGTAGTCGATATAGGCAAGGTTGTTTTCAAGCGTAATAGCATCAAATTTGCACACTTTAACGCATTTTCCGCAACCAATACATGCTACATTGCAGTTCTTTTTTGCAGGACCACCTTTCTCTTGATTGACGCAGCTTACGAAGATACGCCGGCTCTTCTTCCCTTGATTGCGAAGCTCTATAATATCCCTCGGACATACCTTCACACATGCTCCGCAAGCTACACATTTGTCTTCAATAACTACCGGAAGGTTGGTCGTCTCGTCCATATATATAGCATCAAAAGGACACGATACAACACAGTCGCCACAGCCGAAGCATCCATTCGGACAACCACTCTCCCCTGAAAATAAACTATGGGCAAAAGCACATGTCATAGCTCCATCGTAGATCACTTTCTTTGGTGCATTTTCCGGTGTCCCCGAACAACGAACAACAGCAATTTGAGGAGACTTTTCCTTTGCTTCTATTCCTAAAATAGGAGCAATTTCTTTCATCATTTCATTGCCTCCTACCGGACAGTTAAGGTCAGACAAGTCGCCCCCCTCCGATGCTTTTACCAGTGCCTCTGCAAAAGCACGGCAGCCGGCAAGACCACAACCCCCACAGTTGGCCCCGGGTAGTTTGTATTCTACCTCGTCAATCCGTGGATCTTCTATGACCTTGAATTTTTGTGCTACAAAATAGAGTATCACTGCAGCCAATACGCCTATTGCACTCAGTGATATTACAGCATAAAGCAATACTTCGTTCACGTTGTATCAACTTTCGTAAATAATTAATTTAATTTTTTAAAACGCAAATGTATAAACATTCCGGCATTTTTTGAAAGAGATAAGGTTTTATTCATATCTATGTAAAAACCTGATAAACAGTAAGTAATAAATGTATTGGAGCGATGTCCTCTTTTCTCTACTAATACAATCATCTAATTATGAACAAGATATAAAATAGTTTAGAATATCTCTAAATTGTTCTTCATTAGGTTTTTGTGCTATAATCATGAATCTTATACGGTATCGTGAGGCAACATGCAGATAAAGTAACGAATCAACGACTATGCATGCAAAATTATTGCTTAACCCTGATCTCCATCTTTTTAGTGATACGGTCTTTTATTATAAAAAGTACCAGATAGTATGGTAGCAGAATGCCAATGGATACCAGTCCGCTTAATCCTTCATTTTGAGTTATCGACAGCATAACGATCAATGTGATAACAACAATCAGAAAAGGAAGGTAATAACCCAGAAAAACAGCTCTGTTCCCTGAGGTGCGTTTCATTACGAGTGTTACTTTATCGCCAATCTTATGATCAATACCGGATAGGCGAGGAGTCTCTACAATCTTCTCTTCCATTCCTGCAACACCGCACATAGCTTTGGAATGACAAGATGCACAAGCGGATAGTTGCAAAATTTTTATCACTAATTTGTCACGGTTAATGTCTGTAATAATACCCGGATGTTCTACAATTTCATCTTCTCTTGCCATCTGAAATTTTTAGCAAAATTAGGATTTTTTTCCCATATGTGCATATTCGAGTTGTCTTAAGGGGTGGAAGAGGAGACAGGCAGTACCTTTCCATTAAAGAACTGCTGTCCGTGCAGGGCAAAATAACTAACAAACTGTGCCATCTCTTCTTTCTCTATAGGCGCTTTGTATCCGGGAAATGCTGTAAGCAGCATCTCTGTTGCTACTGCTCCAAAAGCCAAACCATTTACCGAAATAGAATAGTCCTTTAACTCCTCAGCCAGCACTTCAGTTAATATGGTAAGCGCCCCTTTTGACGCACTGTATGCCGATAAACCCGGAAATTTTGACGACCATTGAACACCCCCCATGCTGGTGATGTTGACAATATGGCTGCCGGAGTTCATTAACAGAGCCATCGACTGTATTAAAAAAAATGGTGACCGAAGGTTGATATTCATTATTTTGTCAAAAGATGCAGCAGAAGTCCTTAAAAATGGCTCATTATGCATGGCTCCCGCATTGTTAATCAATACATCTATCTTCTCTTTTCGATGGCTGATATATTTACTGAAATTATGAATCTCATTTAGTTTCGACAGATCAATACGATAAGGAATAAAGTTTTTGTTAATACGATCACTCATTTGCTGAATCTGTGATAAAGCCTCACTGTCCCTTCCTAAACCTATCACAGTATGGGTGCTCTCTTTTATTAATTCAATCGCTGTTGCTTTGCCGATACCACGGGTGGCTCCGGTGATAACAATTGTGGGGTTTTTATCCATTCTCTTGCTGTAATTTATGATTGCGTGATGGCTTCAATATCTAAATAAAAATTCACAATATTTTTTTTATAAGTATAAAGGTTTTGTAATATAAAATATTATTACTATTTTTGCACACCAAAATTTCAGGCAGATATTTAATAAGTTGTAATGCAAATATAATAAATAGACGAAAGATATGTATTTAACCGCGGAAATAAAGAAGGATTATTTTAAAGAATTTGGCAAATCAGAATTCGATACCGGATCAGCGGAAGGGCAAATAGCAATATTTACATTCCGTATTAAGCACCTGACAGATCATCTTCGCTTGTATAAAAAAGACCTTGCTACTGAACGCTCGTTGGTAAAAATGGTGGGAAAACGCAGAAGACTTCTTGATTACCTGAAAGCAAATGATATAGAACGCTATAGAGCTATAATAAAGAAACTGAACCTAAGAAAGTAAATTGTTCTTTACCGGAGGAAAGGCAATTTTTAATTGCCTTTTTTTGATGTGCCGGCTGTTTACGATTGTCAACAACTAAAATTAATATCATGATGAATAGTGGAATTTTACATACGTTCCGTTTAGATGACGGACGTGAAATATCTATTGAAACCGGACGATTGGCAAAACAAGCCGATGGTGCAGTGGTAGTGCGTATGGGCAACACAATGCTGCTCGCTACCGTTGTTTCTGCTCACGAAGCAGCCGAAAATCTCGATTTTTTACCGTTATCAGTAGATTATCAGGAAAAATATGCCGCAGCAGGCCGTTTTCCCGGTGGCTTTTTTAAACGGGAAGCCCGTCCTTCCGAATATGAAATTTTGATTGCCCGTCTTGTTGATCGTGCTTTACGACCCCTATTCCCCGATGACTATCATGCAGAAACACAAGTGCTTATCTCTTTAATATCATCCGATAAGAATAATCCACCTGATGCACTGGCTGCACTGGCTGCTTCTGCTGCCCTTACAGTCTCCGATGTGCCTTTTAATGGTCCGGTAGCCGAAGTGAGAGTGGCACGGGTCAACAATAACTTTATCGTTAACCCTGCTGTCGAGGATCTTGAAAATGCTGACCTTGACCTGATGGTCGCTGGTTCTTTGGAGAATATTAATATGGTCGAAGGAGAAATGCATGAAGTGGCTG
>JAVVFR010000152.1:0-2271 GCA_032250595.1 Bacteroidales bacterium
AGAGGGTGTTCCGGCAGTTGTCAAGAGCATCGAATATGATCCTAACCGCACAGCCCGTATAGCACTATTGGTGTATGCCGATGGCGAGAAGAGGTATATCATAGCACCACACGGGTTAAAGCCCGGTCAGGAGCTGATAGCGGGCAAAGGCGTTGCGCCGGAGTTAGGCAATACACTCTATCTAAATGAGATACCTTACGGTACGGTAATACATAATATTGAACTGCGTCCCGGACAGGGTGCCAAGATGGCCAGAAGTGCCGGTTCATATGCTCAGCTCATGTCACGTGACGGCAAGTATGCTGTTATTAAACTTCCTTCCGGAGAGACACGTATGATTTTACAGTCTTGTAAGGCAACAATAGGTATGGTATCGAATATCGACCATAGCCTCGAGGTCTCCGGGAAAGCAGGCAGAGCACGATGGATGGGAAGAAGGCCGCGTACCAATGCTGTCAGGATGAATCCTGTTGATCACCCAATGGGTGGTGGCGAAGGACGTGCATCGGGTGGCTTGCCCCGCTCAAGAAAAGGTGTTCCTGCTAAAGGATACAAAACCAGAGCAAAAAAGAAACAGTCGAATAAGTATATTATTGAAAGAAATAAGAAATAATTGATTAAAAATAGATAAGAATGAGCCGTTCACTTAAAAAAGGACCCTATATCCATTATAAACTGGAGCGTAAAGCGGAAGCTGCGCAACAGTCGAAGAAGAAAGTGGTGATAAAAACATGGTCGAGAGCTTCTGTGATATCTCCTGAGTTTGTGGGATTAACAATTGCCGTTCATAATGGAAATAAGTTTATTCCGGTATATATCACCGAAAATATGGTAGGACATAAGCTTGGAGAGTTTGCGCCGACACGTATTTTTAGAAGCCATGCCGGCAAGAAATAATTGAAATTAATAATACAAGTGACCGGATATTAAAAAATAATATAGTAAATAATGGGAGCAAGAAAACGTATAAAAGCTGAAGAACGAAAAGAGGCAATGAAGAGAACTTACATTGCACGGCTTAACAACTGCCCTACTTCACCAAGGAAAATGAGGCTTGTGGCTGATATGGTCCGGGGTGTAGAGGTAGAGAAAGCACTTTTTCTACTGAAAAAAAGCCCTAAAGAGGCTGCACGGCGTTTGCATAAGCTGGTGTTGTCGGCTATCGCTAACTGGCAGAGTAAGAATGAAGGTAAAAACATCGATCATAGTGATCTTTATGTCAAAGAAGTGAACGTTGATTCGGCGCGTATGCTTAAACGATTACAGACAGCTCCGCAAGGGAGAGCCCATCGTATCAGGAAAAGATCGAACCATGTAACCCTGATCCTTGGCAGCATGAATGAAGAAGCACTGTCGGTTGATGCTGATAACAGTGAAGCGTTTGTCGAAGAACCGGAAGAGTTGGAAAATGTAAATACAGATAATAAATAATACGCAACAGATAATGGGACAAAAAACAAATCCTATAGGTAATAGACTGGGTATCATCAGAGGATGGGACTCCAACTGGTATGGCGGAAAAGGAAGAGGCTTTAGTGAAAAGCTGATGGAAGATTTCAAGATCCGTCAATATCTGAACGCCCGTTTAGCAAAAGCAGGTGTCTCCCGTATCATCATTGAACGTACCCTGAAGCTTATTACCGTTACTATTAATACGGCACGCCCCGGTATTATCATTGGTAAAGGTGGACAAGAAGTGGATAAACTCAAGGAAGAGTTGAAAAATATTACCAATAAGGAGGTTCAAATTAATATCTCTGAAATAAAACGTCCGGAAATGGATGCAACGATTGTAAGCCAGTCTATTGCAAAACAGATAGAGGGACGTATCTCTTTTCGCCGGGCGATAAAAACAGCTATTGCCTCTACCATGCGTATGGGTGCTGAAGGTATTAAAGTACAGATATCCGGACGTGTAGGGGGTGCTGAAATGGCCAGGTCGGAGATGTATAAAGAGGGCAGAACACCCTTGCATACGCTTAGAGCTGATATCGACTATGCACTCACCGAAGCACATACTACTTACGGACGCATCGGTATTAAAGTGTGGATATGTAAAGGAGAGATTTATGGTAAGCCTGAATTCTCAGCAGTAGAAGGTGCTGTGAAAGAGAAACCGGGACGTCCGTCAAGGCCAAAGAGAAGAAAGAAATAGTATTTTCAACAGCGTAAATCATTGAAAAGATGTTACAACCGAAAAAAACAAAATATAGAAAGCAACAAAAAGGGAAAATGAAAGGGAATGCCCAACGAGGTAATCAGTTGGCGTTT
>JAVVFR010000152.1:2281-4899 GCA_032250595.1 Bacteroidales bacterium
TTTGGTATAAAAACCCTTGAGGAAGCATGGATCACCAGCCGGCAAATTGAAGCTGCACGTCAGGCGGTTACCCGTCGGATGAAACGTGAAGGACAGATCTGGATACGTATCTTCCCTGACAAACCCGTTACAAAGAAACCTGCTGAAGTGCGAATGGGTAAAGGTAAAGGATCACCTGAATACTTTGTCGCCAGAGTAACACCCGGCCGGATTCTCTTCGAAGCTGAAGGAGTGAACATCGAAACAGCCAGAGAAGCTTTGCGCCTTGCAGCACAAAAAATGCCCGTGAAAATGAAATTTGTTGCCAGAAGAGATTATAAAGAATAGGCCAAGTGTTGGCCTTTGAAAATATTAAATTATTCTTACATGAAAAACGAAGTAATCAGAGAACTCTCTACACCCGAACTCATCGAACGACTCGATGAAGAACAGGCTCATCTGGTAAAGCTAAGGCTTAGCCACCAAGTCTCAGATATCGAGAACCCTCGAAAAATTAGAGACTATAGAAAAACAATTGCCCGGATAAAAACAGAACTGAAAAGAAGAGAGTTGGCAGGCGAACTGTATCCAAATAATAATGAAGAAACCGTGACTACAAATTAATCGTTTAGATGATAAAGATGGAAAGCAGAAATCTAAGAAAAGAAAGAACAGGACTGGTAGTCAGCAATAAGATGGAAAAATCTATTGTTGTTCAAATCGAGTACAAAAGAAAGCATCCCATGTATGGGAAGTTTATTAAACTCAGAACCAAGTTCATTGCGCATGATGAAAAGAATGAATGTAATATTGGTGATACAGTGCGTATTATGGAAACCAGGCCTCTGAGCAAAAATAAATGTTGGAGATTAGTAGAAATCATTGAAAGAGCTAAATAGATATGATACAGCAAGAATCACGACTTAATGTTGCAGATAACAGCGGTGCCAAAGAGGTGCTCTGTATCAGGGTATTGGGTGGAACCCGGAAAAGATATGCCACCGTGGGTGATAATATTGTTATTTCGGTAAAAAATGCATCACCTACCGGGAGTATTAAAAAAGGTGCTATATCAAAAGCAGTGGTCGTTAGAACAAAAAAGGAGATTCGCAGACCCGATGGATCATATATACGCTTTGATGATAACGCTGTGGTCTTACTTACCGATGCCAATGAACTCAGAGGTACTCGTATTTTTGGACCGGTAGCAAGAGAACTTAGGGATAAAAAACATATGAAAATTGTTTCACTTGCCCCCGAAGTGCTATAAAAATAGTAAGAGTTGATCAAGCACAAAAAAAGAATGAGACGTATGAAACGTAAAATGCATATTAAAAAGAATGATACGGTAAAAGTTATTGCCGGTGAAAACAGAGGCCAGCAAGGCAGAGTGTTACGCGTGATTTCTGAAGAAGGAAAAGCCATTGTCGAAGGTATCAATATCGTCAGTAAACACAGCCGCCCTACCTCAGAAAATCCGCAAGGTGGCATTATTAAAAAAGAAGCTCCTGTTGATGCTTCCAACTTGTTAGTCGTTGATGCGGAAGGTAACGCTACACGTATCGGACGTAAAGTGGATGAGAAAACCGGAAAGCTCGTACGATACTCCAAAAAATCCGGAGAGATTATTAAATAGCCCGTATGGCTTATCTGATATAATATAGATGAAAGAAAAAAAATTAGTGTAAAGATGGAATATATACCAAGACTTAAAGAGAAGTATAAAAATGAGATTGCTCCGGCACTCATTAAAGAGTTTGGCTATAAAACACCCATGCAGGTGCCAAAGTTGAAGAAGATAAGCCTTAATCAAGGCGTGGGTGGTGCTATTGCCGACAAGAAACTTCTTGATTTTGCACTCGATGAGATGACGCAGATTACCGGCCAAAAAGCGGTACCTACCAAATCAAAAATCGATGTGTCGAACTTTAAACTGCGTAAAGGCATGGCTATTGGTGCAAGAGTTACCTTGCGGGGCGATAAGATGTATGAGTTTCTCGATAGGCTTATTGCTACTGCTTTGCCTCGTGTACGTGACTTCAGAGGTGTTAATGATAAAGGTTTTGATGGAAGGGGTAACTACTCAATGGGGGTTACCGAACAAATTATCTTCCCGGAGATCCATTGCTTGCAGGTAATCTTCTTTCAGTGTCCCCTGGATCCGCTCTACGTAAGCATTTTCTTGTGGCAATAAGCACATGCTAATCCTCATATTGTGCTTACGGAGCAGTTCCTTTTGAGTATTACTGATATATTGTCCGCCCCGGTCCGAATGAAAGATACATCCACTTAAATCTTGACCAGCCCTTGCTTTCAGGGCCTTTTTCATCGCTCTTTCCAATGCCAGTGCAGATAAGCTCCTCGATATATGAAGGGCCAATAAGTTCCTGGAGTAAACATCCATAATAGTCACCCCATAATAATCCCGGCCTTCTACCTTTAGGTAAAACATATCGGACTGCCAGACCTGGTTTATCCCGTTTAACGTCCGGCCTTCTATCAGGTTAGGGTATACCTCGATGAGTTGGCTGCGGGTGGTTTTATGCACGTTTCGCCTACGCTTGACCCTGAAGCCATTGGCCAGTCCTATCTGCTCAAAAATATCACGACCTATTGGCAAAGGTTCTCTACAGGCGTAG
>JAVVFR010000153.1:0-4877 GCA_032250595.1 Bacteroidales bacterium
TGTATGAAATTGTCAACAAACATTTTTAGGGTGTTGCAACGCTGAAAACAAGAAAGAGATTGAACGTTTACCTAAGCCGGTACTAGTGATGAACTACTTAAAAGATTACGAAATATTTTAATAAGTGTTTAGAAATTTTTATCAAGGATTTTGGGCTCCATCATTTCGTGCATGGCATACTTCACCCCCTCTCTGCCCATTCCTGAATCTTTCACACCACCATAAGGCATATGGTCTACTCTGAAGGTAGGCACATCATTGATGATAATACCCCCTGCTTCGATATGTTCAAAAGCGTAATTCATTTCTGTGATGGCATTAGTGAACACGCCGGCCTGCAATCCATACCTGCTGTTGTTAACTTCATGCACGGCTTCCGTAAAATCACCATACGGCTCAAGGGTTACCACAGGGCCAAATACTTCTGCTGCACATACCTTCATTTCACTTCTTGTGTTGGTTATTACCGTTGGTGCATACCATGCTTTATCTCTTTTTCCTCCTGTTAAAATTGTTGCTCCCTCTGCTACTGCTTCGTTGACCCATGCTTCGACCCGTTTTGTATTGGTTTCATCTATCATGACAGAGAATGTTGTAGCAGGATCTAAAGGATTACCATTTTTCAGTTGACTGACTTCTTCGAGGAATTTCTCTGTGAAACTGTCAAAGATTTTTTGGTCAACCAGTATCCGTTGGGTATGAATACATACCTGTCCGCTATAAGCAAACCCTCCTGAGACAGCTTTAACCACGGCATCATTAATATTTGCAGAGGATGTAACGATAAGTCCTGCATTTCCACCCAGTTCAAGGATCACTTTTTTCTTGCCGGCGTTGGCTTTCATTTTCCATCCAACCTCAGGAGATCCGGTAAACGAGAGTAATTTGATTCGTTCATCCGTGACCAGCCTGTTTCCAAGTTCCCGGCTGAGTGGAAGAACAGAGAAAGCCCCTTTTGGGAGGGGGGTGTTGTTGATGATCCGTGCGAGGTTTAAGCACGACAGGGGTGTTCCTGATGCCGGTTTGATAATAATAGGACAGCCGGTAGCCAGTGCTGGAGCAATCTTATGCACAGCAAGATTTAGCGGGAAGTTAAACGGGACGATCCCGGCAACAACGCCAACCGGGAAAGGCTTTACCAGCCCTTCTTTTCTGTTGCCGGCCGGAGTCCAGTCGAGTTGTATATACTCCATAGGCAGGCGTTTGCACTCTTCAGCAGCTATACGAAAGGTTTGTATTGCCCTGTCAACTTCTCCTAAAGCAAATTTTATAGGCTTGCCTGCTTCAAGAGTCAGCAAAGTCGCAGCAGCATCACGCTCCTCATAAAGGTTGTCTGCTATCGTGGATAAAATAGTTGAACGCTGATGCGAGGGCATGGCAGCCAGCGATTGTTGAATACTTTGTGCTCCGGTGATGGCTGTTTCCAATGCTTTTTCATTAGCCTGATACGCCCGGGCAAAAGATTGGCCGGTGTAAGGATTTGTTATGTCGAGAAAACTGTCACCGGTAGAAAAATTCCCTGCTGTGTAAAATGGGTAACGCTCCATGTTGGCATGCATTTTATTGTTACAATTGATTCATTGCAAAAGTAACAACAAAAACTCAAATGTGATTAATGCTGTTGCAGTGCCGAAGAAATATCCTTTGCCGCCTGGGTTATGCGTTTTTTATTACCAGACATTACATCAATCAGTTTGTCCTTCAGGATAAATTGTATCTTGTAAATATCTCGTTGCTCTGCACGACTTATTGATAATACATGCATCCTTTGCACGCTGCTTTTTTTGATTATCTGAAGGCCTTTATAGGTATCGATATTCCTCCAATTACCCGATTTGATTAAAAAAATACCTGTATATTTTTTTAATCTAAAGTTTTGTGTGTCAATAATAACGCCTGAATTAATAAAAAGACATAATAGCGCCATTAACAGGAATAAAAACCCCAAAGGGTCTAATACAATGATCCTCCATATACTAACGCCCAGTAGCATGATGCCAAGAAAAATAAAATTAATCGGAAGATTTTCGGTTTTGTATTTTAAAATCATTTTAATAGAGTAGCGTATAATTATTTCTTTTCAAATTTAGAATATTTTTATGGATAATATTTTATTGTCTTATAACTTTCTTTTACTTTTAGGGTGTGAAATTTTTGTTATTCCCCATATCATTGGTTTATAGATTTTTGGTGTCTATCAGAAATTTTTTGTTTAATAGTGGAATACTACCAAGCAAGAGATTTCCGGTTTCGGTTATATCTGTGGGCAATCTATCGTTGGGGGGTACCGGGAAAACACCTATGGTTGAATATATTGTAAGGTTGCTTACATCAAAAGGTTATTTTTCTGCCATATTAAGCAGGGGTTATCGTAGGAGATCCAGGGGTTATAAAGAGGCACAAAAAGAGATGACGTGGTATGACGTAGGGGATGAACCTTTGCAATATAAGCAGAAGTTTCTGGAAATTCCTGTTGCTGTTGATGCATCGCGACGGCATGGAATAAAGAACTTGCTTATACAACACAGTGACCTCGATAATATCGTGCTTGATGATGCTTATCAGCATCGTTGGGTACATAGGGATATTAATATTTTACTCACGCAATACGATAATCCGTTTTATAATGATTATTTGTTGCCAATGGGTAGATTGCGTGAACCTAAAAAGAATTTTAAAAGAGCAGATATTATTGTAATTTCTAAATGTCCTATTGTGCTCTCTCCTTTGGCAGAACGGTATCATTTGACAAAATTTAAACCCGGACCTCACCAAAAAGTATTTTTTACTTATATTAAGTACGGCGATCCCGTGCATTTTTCCGGGGATCCCTGTTTTTGTGACCTGAATAATCTGAATACGATAATTATGTTTTCAGGTATTGCTAATCCAACACCATTTGAGGAAAAGCTTAAAAAACGATGTGATCATCTTTTTTGTCATAACTTTGGTGACCATCATGTATATAAACATAAAGATATTGATAGGATTGCGGAGTCATTTAATAACCTTTTTACAAATCGAAAAGTTATTATTACTACAGAAAAGGATGCAATGCGGATAAAAGGCACGAAATTATTTGAGCGATTCAAAAATTTGCCTGTTTTTTTTCTGCCTATTGAAATATGTTTTCATAAAGACAGAAGTGAATTTGACAAGATAATATTGAGTTATGGTAAAAAAAATCCGGACCACCACTGAGTGGTTGGAGAAAAAGATATCCGTAAAGCCTGAGATAGGCCTGGTGTTGGGTAGTGGATTGGGTGAATTTGCAGAAGAGATCGCAATTTCTTTTGAAATACCTTATGAAGAGATACCGAACTTCCCCAAAGCCACCGTATCAGGGCATGATGGCAAGCTTATTTTTGGCACTATTGCCGGGAAACATGTGGTGGCAATGAAAGGGCGGTTTCATTATTATGAAGGATACTCACAACAAGAGATTACTTTTCCGATTCGCGTTATGAAATTTTTGGGTGTTGAGTTGTTGCTACTTTCCAATGCATCAGGTGGGATGAACCCTAATTATATTGTAGGTGATATTATGATCATCACCGACCACATCAATCTTATGGGCACCAATCCTTTGATAGGGCCCAATATTGATGGGCTGGGGCCTCGTTTTCCTGATATGGGTGCAGTATACGACAGAAAATTAGTGGATTTGGCAAAAGCAACAGCCCGGGAGATACAATTAGATATTAAATTTGGGGTTTATGCTGCAGTAACAGGTCCTGTTTATGAAACTCCTGCTGAGTATCGTTATATGTATCGTATCGGAGCAGATGCCGTGGGTATGTCAACGGTGCCGGAAGCTATTGTTGCTCATCATATGGGGATGAAATTGTTTGCGGTATCAGTAATCTCAGATCTCGGCATCGAAGGTCAAATAGAAACAATCACCCATGAACAGGTAGTAGAAGCAGCCAAAGCTACTGAGCCAAAACTAGCTACATTGTTGCTAAAGATGTTCGAAAAACTCTGATACGGAGTATTGTTTTATTTTATCAACGTTAATATGACCGTGCAAATACAACGCGTTGTGAAGAAGGCTTTCCACTATAAATGCATTGCCCCGGTTCCTTTTCATCGTTGGGAATAAACCTGATGGTAGCCATAGTCTCTTCCTTAATTCGCAACTCTGTTTCAGCAGTACCATCCCAGTGTGCATAAATAAAACCACCACCATTATCCAGTTGTTTTTTAAATTGCTCGTAATCATCGATATAATAGGTGTTCTCTTTTCGGAATAACAAAGCTTTATTGTAAATTGATTGTTGTATCTCTGACAATAATAGTGGTGTTTTCTCAATAGCCTCCTCAATAGTAATAAACTCTTTTTGCATTGTATCTCGACGAGCCACTTCTACTGTATTGTTTGCAATATCTTTCGGGCCAATACCAAAACGTAAAGGAACCCCCTTGAACTCATGTTCGGCAAATTTATATCCCGGTTTATGCGTATCCCTGTTGTCGTATTTAACCCGTATACCTTTCTCGATAAGCTTTTTAATGATCTCTTTTGCTTTGATGTCGATGGTTGAGAACTCATCATCGGTTTTAAAGATGGGCACAATGACAACCTGAACAGGTGCAAGCTTGGGTGGTATTATCAAACCGTTGTCGTCGGAGTGAGCCATAATAAGAGCTCCCATCAAACGTGTTGAAACACCCCAGGAGGTAGCCCAAACGTGATCCAGTTTATTTTCTTTATTAAGAAATTTCACGTCAAATGCTTTGGCAAAATTCTGTCCGAGGAAATGAGAGGTTCCTGCTTGTAAAGCTTTCCCGTCTTGCATAAGGGCTTCAATACAGTATGTATTTTCAGCACCGGCAAATTTCTCGGCTTCGCTTTTCAATCCTTTTAACACAGGAAG
>JAVVFR010000154.1:0-4868 GCA_032250595.1 Bacteroidales bacterium
CAATTTTTTTCAAGGCTGGCATTTTACTTTGAGTAAAGGCATCTTTGACAGGAGTAATCGATATCAATGATTTTTGTAGTTGTATTACTTCCCTTGGGGTGATACGGCCTGTTGATATTTTTGACACCAGTCGTTCGAGGTCACCTACCTGCTTTAAACACTCCACTACTTTTGTCGCCAGATCGGTTTGCTGAATGAAGTGTTCTACCAGATCAAGACGCTCATTAATGATCTGTAGCTCTTTTTGTGGTAGTACAATCCATCGTTTTAGCAGCCGTGAACCCATGGGGGTGATGGTACGGTCGATGATATCAATAAGGGTAGTGGCATTATCGTTAGCAGAGTATAGCAGCTCCAGATTGCGTATGGTAAATCTGTCGAGCCATACATAACGATCTTCATCTATCCGTTGTATCTGGTTCAGATGTTGCAGGTCGGTATGATGTGTCTCTGACAGATAGTGCAAAACCACTCCTGAAGCGATAATTCCGGAGGTTAACTCTTCAATGCCATATCCTTTGAGGGAATTTGTGCCAAAATGACGAATTAACTTTTCATAACCAAACTCATGAGTAAAAACCCAATCATCGAAACAGTTGGTATAGAAATTTCCAAACCGTTCGAGAAAAGCTTTTTCTTTGTTACGTTGGATGATTACTTCACTTGGATTAAAACTACGCAGCAGCTTATCAATATAGTCGTTGGTGCCTTCTGCAGTATAAAACTCTCCTGTGGTTACATCAAGAAAGGCGATTCCACTTCGTTCCGTATCATATTGAACACCGGCCAGATAGTTATTCTCTTTATGATCCAACACATTTTCATTGTAAGAGACTCCCGGAGTAACCAGCTCAGTAACACCGCGTTTAACAATTTTCTTGGTTAACTTAGGATCTTCCAACTGGTCACATATCGCTACTCTTTGTCCTGCTTTTACCAGCTTAGGGAGATAAGTGTCGAGGGCATGGTGCGGAAAGCCTGCCAGTTCAACAAAGGAGGCTTTGCCATTTGCCCGGCGGGTGAGTACAATGCCCAATATCTTTGAGGTGATGATGGCATCCTTCCCGAAGGTTTCGTAAAAGTCACCTACCCTGAACAACAGTAATGCATCAGGGTATTTTGCCTTAATAGCGTAGTATTGCTTCATTAAGGGTGTCTCTACTATCGGTTTCTTTATCGATGTCAACGTATATGCTCTCTTTGTTTACAACAAAAGTAAAACTCTGTTTCGGGTTTTTTCTACTTTTTCATCTTTAAGTTATAAACAAGATATACAATTTTTCGTTAGGGAAAAAAATTACAGGAAAATTTCGGGTGTCGTTTTGAGTTGGTTAACGTAATTCTGTTATTTTTATGAAAATTTTTAAGGATGGATAATATACAAAAGCAGTCGCTGGAAGCACTCAACCGGTTATCTGTTGATGAATATGCAGCAGCTGATAAAATCCCGGTGGTGGTAGTACTTGACAATATCAGAAGCCTGATGAATATTGGTTCAGTATTCAGAACGGCTGATGCTTTCCGTATCAGCGAAGTTATGTTATGTGGTATTACGGCAACCCCACCACATCGTGAAATACAAAAGACTGCCCTTGGTGCTGCAGAAAGTGTACAGTGGTCGTATTATCAGGATACTATAATGGCAATAAAAGCGCTTAAGGAGCAGGGATATTTTATAATTGCCATTGAGCAGACCAATAGGAGTGAATCGTTGTTGCAAGCCTCTTTTGATCATCAAAAGATAGCTTTTGTCTTTGGTAATGAAGTGAATGGTGTTGATGATATCGTCCTTCAGCACTGTGATGCAGCTATGGAGATACCCCAGTTTGGAACAAAACATTCCTTTAATATTGCTGTTTGTGCTGGTATTGTATTATGGGAGGTCTTTAAAAAAAGGTTCAGAGATTATTTGTCATAAAAAAAACCCGACCGGAGTCGGGTTTTTTTTATATTCTTCAGATATTTTATTTTGCAATCATAATATCAACTCTTCTGTTGATAAAGAGGCGTTTGTTGCTAAGCGGTTTAAGTTCACCATTCCAGCTGACATTTAATCTGCCGGCATCGATACCATACTCATTGACAAGGATATCTTTTACAGCTTTTGCTCTTCTTTCACTAAGATCATCATTGTAGTTTTCGGTTCCAATCTTACAAGCCTCACCGACAATATCAAGTTTCAAGTCAGGATATTTCTTCAATACTCTTGCTGCAGTAGCTATTCTTTCATGGTTAATTGATGTAATATAAGTACTGTTAAGGGCGAAGAATACGCTATATACTGCAAAACTTTCCTGTTGATCTCTGGCACCTTCTTTAAGAATAGGATTGCCATTTTCATCGAAACGGAATCTGTCACCATCTTTTTCATAAAGGTCTTTTTCGATGGGTAATGCTACACCTTGCCAGTTTACAATAGTGTTGGGTGGTGTATTGGGTTCAATATCCATCCAGTCGGGAACACCGTCGCCATCAGAATCAGTTTTATCCATGCGTTGTTCGTAGTCTTTCATCAATGTTTCAACATCATCTTCTACTTTTCCAACTCTGTTTTTGAGAGAATCAACATCATTTTCAACCTGTTGAATCTTCTTCAGGATTTTATCAAGGGTAGGATCGATAGGATTCCATTCGTGTGACATCTCATTTTTACCGAAAGTATATTGTACAAGGAGGTTCGTATAGCCAAGCCTGTCTCTTTCGGTTAATGGCCTGTTAACGCCATCAAATTTATCGGATTGCATTGGCTTTAATGCTATCTCAGCACCAATGGCAATACGTTTGTTGACCTTGAATTTAACTCCGCCACCAATATTATAGGAAGCTTCGCTTTTCATATCGGTTTTATCTCCCGATTCAGCAACAGGTGTTGGATCCATATCAGACCATTGGTCATTTTCATAACCACGGCTGGCATAAAACGATCCGTCGGAACGTGTTACTAAAGTGCGATAATGAACATTGCCGATACCCATCAACATATAAACATTATACTTTTTGTCGTAAGCTTTGGGTAAAAACAAATTACTTAGGCTTACTGTCACATCTAAATTATAATGAATAACTGTGCCTTCAAGATATTTGTCGTATTGTTCCTGTTTTTGTGAATACACCTTTCCAAATAATCCATATACATTAAAACCAAAAATAGGATTAAGTGTTTTGTTTACTCCTAACATCACATTCCAGGAAAAATTTTCATCGGAAGTACTTCCGGGGTAAAACTGAGCGCGGGCGATGTCACCGTAATAGTTTAACCATCCACCACCTGCATAAACTGACCAGGAGTTGTATTTAACATCTTCTTCTCCAGTTTGCGCATTTGCCTGAATTGTAGGTAACAATAAGAGCGCTGCTGCTAATAACAATAATCGTATTTTCATTTTTTTTCAGATTTGATTTCAATTCCTTTTTACTAACAATTTTGCTTTATATGGATTACAAAAGTAAAACAAAATAAACAACAAAGCAAAAATATGATAAATTATTATTTCTTTTAATATTAAGAAATAGTTGCTCTATTATTAAGATGTTGATTTACATTGATGTAAAACTGTATTTTCAATATTGTTTCATACGTATTTTTTGATAATTAGTTTCATTTGGGTAGTTTTATTATCAAATTCTTATATGCTATTCATCTTATTATCTGATTTTTAATCAATAATTTGCAACCCTTTGGGTTGTGGTTTGGAAATGGCATTAATTATTAATGATACATTTTCCGGGTTGGTCAAAAAATCGATATTGGTAACTGTAAACAACAGTACCGGCATGGCAGTCTCTTTTTTTATATAGTCGATATAGGCTAGTTCCAGCTTATTTAAATAGTCTGCTTTAATTTCAGCCTCATAGCTGCGGCCACGTTGTGCAATATTTTTAAGTAATTGGGGAGTGGTTTCATGCAGATAGAGGATCAGTTCAGGTTTTGGTAAAGTGTTTTCAACAATTTCATAAATGCTGAGATATAACTTAAAGTCGTCATCGGTCAGGTTCTGCCGGGCAAAGAGTCTTGATTTCACAAGGCTGTAGTCAGCTATGGTGAGTGTATTGAAAGCATCTAACGGAATAAGGGTATGTTTCATTTGGTGATAGCGTGCTGCTAAAAAACTCAACTCTACTTGTAAAGCGTACCGTTCGGGGTCGGCATAAAATAGTGGTAGGAAAGGGTTCTCTTCAAAGGTCTCCTCAAGCAAACGTGCACCGATCTTTTTTTTTAACAGATTTGCCAATGTGGTTTTGCCGGCACCAATATTTCCTTCAATAGCGATATATGAATAAGGGATTTGCATATTACTCAGTTGTGCGATACATGGGTACTTGCGGTAACTTATTACAATAGGATCTGTCGTTGCATCGTGCATATAGTGCCTCAGTATCCAAAAACAATACAGGGTGTTTTATGCCAGGGGCAATTTCTTTTAATGGGTCAAGGACAAATCGACGGAATGTCATCTTTGGATGGGGAATAATTAAATTATCAGTGTTAAGGATGAGGGTGTTGTAATAGATAATGTCAATGTCGATAGTACGTGAAACATATGATTCATTTGTATTATATTCCCGGCCCAATGAAGATTCTATAATATGTATCGTTGACAGAATTGTTTCCGGCGACAAATTAGTGGTGAGTGCAACAACAATATTTACAAACATATTGCTTGACAAGAATCCCCAGGGTGAGGTCTCATAGAGGGATGAACTCTTGGTAATGGAACCTACTCGTTGTTGCAAAAGTTGCAGTGCCTTCTCAATCGTTTGCTGACGGTTACCAAGATTGCTGCCGATGCTTAAATATACTGTATTGCTCATTGTCGTTTTCTTCGCTGCAAAGGTAATATTTTATTTTATAGGGTTTGAGATCACAC
>JAVVFR010000155.1:0-4846 GCA_032250595.1 Bacteroidales bacterium
CTTCATACCACCGTCCCAAATTAGTCATAGATAACAAATATAACCAGTTATGAGTTGTTTCGCCGGGTTTTTTCTCGAACAGACGGATTGCCTTTTCCAGATGTTTGATCGCTTTATCTATGCCACCTCCAAAAGTCTTTGGCATATAATAATTGGCGTTGGCTTTCTCTACCCAGCCATATGGACTTGCCGGGTCAAGCTCCAACGCTTTGTTAATATTATTTATGCTCTGAAGCCCGTAGTCAATAGTTTTCCATTTGTTGAACTCAATCTTATACCCATACAACGCCCCTTTTAAAGCATATGCTTCTGCCCATTTATCATCTTTCTTCAACATCTGCTCTACATTCTTTTCAAGCTTGTTGATGTGCTTTTCAGCACTTTTTCTTTTGTTTTCTGAAAAACAATTTCCTATATACCCATAGCGCGCATAAGCCAAAACCAATAGGTCATCCTTCGACTTCTTTTCAATATATTGCTTTTGTAACAATGCCATCAAACCAACCCATTTATCTAAATTTGAGCTAATGAAATGGTTATAAAACATTTTTTTATAGTTTACGGTTACATTATCGGCTATCACTGCCGGTGAGAGCATAATTAATGCCATTCCAAACAATAGTGTTCTAGTCATATCGGCCTTCCTTTCCAGATTCCTTTTTTTGTTATAGAATAAAAGACTGATTTATAAGCAATAAAAAGAAAAACTACTTGTCGTGGGAGCAGTAACAACATATTCATCAGCAGCGGCTGTTTGCTTTTAATAGTCACAATGACATGTATCAACAGGCCAATACCCAGAAATCCTGTAATCAGACTCCAGTGCCAGCTCGCTATCAACAAAACAATAACACCGGCCTGGCTCAACAGAATAAAAACAAACATCCATACAATAGAATTACCGAAAAAAGCCTGAATGTTTTTCGAGAACCCTTCGATGCCGGTTTGTAAAGTGTTGTACATCACACATGTCATACGTTTGTCGCCAAGCAATGTCGCTGTCTTATAACCATAACGTTTCATCATTCTTAATATAGCAATATCTTCAGCTTTTCGTTGTTTAACAATCTTGTGCCAGTTATGTTTTTTATAAGAATCGGTTTCGAAAAACATACATTGTCCGTTGGCTGCCGAAAAAGATTCCCATCGTGATTTCCTGATCAGAATCATTGGCAACAACGACAACAATATCCAGTTCATCATTGGGATTGTCAGAAAACCTGATATATTTCTCATAATCTGTTTTGGAAATAATGAAAGCAGCTGTAACCGGTGTCTTCTGCAATATGCCATCAACTGCTCAATCAGGTCACCTGAAACTGACACATCAGCATCCAAAAATAAAAGATACGACCCTTTTGCTTCCGTGGCAAGGTTATGACAAGCGTGATTCTTCCCTAGCCATCCTTTCGGTAATGGCTTCCCTTCAAGGAGCCGGAGAGGCGGATACTCTTTTTTCAATCTTTCAACAATCGTTGGGGTAAGATCCTGCGACTGATCGTCATACACAATGACTTCCAGATTTCTATAAGTAAGCCGATAAATATCTCTTATGACCTTTTCAATATGCTCCTCTTCATCCCGTGCAGGAATAAGAACAGAGACCAATGGGGTGTCGTCGGTCACCGCTTTTCTTTCAGGTAAATGTAAGGGCGATAAGGCATTTATGATCACCACGAAAAATCGAAGCAAAAGAAATCCGGCTACAATATATGCTAATATTGTAATCATACTATTTCCCTGCTGTTTATATGCTCATAGTGAAACTGATTGTAAGCATCTTCCAATATTTTTGGAGCGGTGATAACCATGCTGTCGGATGTTGCGATTTTTATATAAAGGGTTGGTTTTTTATATGAACCATAATCGGTGACCGAAGACAAAAAAACTAGCTGGATTGTATCACGATTATTCTCCAATAAATGGTATGCTCCTTTTTCAAAGTGTAATGGATACTGATATTGCATTTCAATTTTACCCTGTGGAAACATCAGAAGCATATTCTGTGGGTTTTGCATTAAGCGGCTTGCATAATCCAATGCCTCTGACACATCCCGATTCCCTTTCTCAATACCAAAGGCACCTGCTTTATTTAAAAACATCCTGAATTTCAATTGTGCCGAAAGCATCATCACATAAAAACGTTTTTTAAATACTTTTTCATTGACATATAACCCAATGAAACCATCAAACCAGCTAAAGTGATTACCCACTACCAATAATGGTTTGTTATAATTATCCTCTTCAACATTCAGAAATATCCTGTGAAAATGCTTCTTTAGAATTCTTTTTGTATAAAAATTAAAGAATCTGACAAAAAACCAGGTATGGTTGGCTGCTATCATAACTGAATCAGATTGATTAATAAAACACTTAAAATAAAGAACATTATCTGAGAAAAGAAAAGCACTACCGCAAGATTGCTTTTCACTTTAACCCTCAATGTTATCCACAATGCAGCCAATATTAGAGAAATAACAAACCATGCAATATAATTTTTCACCGGAGGTATTCCTGTACTCCACGACCACATGGATGTTTTTATAGCAAAAGGTTCCAGCGCCAAATCATAACCGGTCATCAACAAAGCCACGAGCAACACCTGTATCAACGGTGGTGCTTTGATGCTTTGGGCAATAGCCAGAGCACAGAAGATCAACATTGCCCAGTTGAAGCCGATAAGCAAAGGGGTGTTTAAAAGTTTCGGGCCAAGGACTTCCCCGTAATGATATTGACCAAACAATCTGCCACTATCAACCCCGGCAACTTCCACGGCAAAACCTGCCAAAGCAGTAACAACAAGAGCAATAATCAGATTCAGGCTAAAAGGACGGTGTACAAACAGTATCAGAAAAAAAACAAAAACCAGGCTCACCGGTGTGATGCTGATAAAAAACCCACGTGTATATGGAATAGCAAATCCAAGAAGCCCTATTACATAAAAAGCTATAATAAACCCACTATTAAATATCCTTTTAAACTGCTTCATGTCTTAAGAATAAGTAGTTTTTAATCTTTCTCACATGCTTCAAACTTCATCTTATTTCGTAAAAATAACATCTTTATGATTATCAGGGTCATTTTTCATTTTTGTCATCAACAAAAAGATTTTCCACCTCTTCTGCTGCCAGTTTTGCTGAAGCGAGGCACAGTGGAATACCTCCTCCGGGATGTACAGTACCTCCGGCAAAGAAAAGGTTTTTGATTTTTCTGCTAAATCCCGGATGACGGTTAAAGGCCGACCATTTGCTGTTTGATGACGGGCCATAGAGTGCCCCGTTGTAACTGTTTGTCTGCACTTCAAGTGAAGCCGGGTTAGCGATCGACTCATACACCAGATGTTGTTTGACATCTATTTTCAGGATGCTTGCTATCTTCCTGACAACGATCTCTCTGGTATACTCAACCAATGCTTTCCAATTCTGACCTGCATTATGCGGGCTGTTGATCATCACAAACCAGTTCTCGTGGCCATGCGGAGCATCGCAGGTACTTAGTTTTGAACTGATATAAATATATACCGTAGGGTCTTCATAAATACCTTTACGTTTAAAGATCATTTCAAACTCTGCAGCATAATTGGCTGAGAAAAGGATATTATGCACATCGAGGGATGGGAAGGTGCCTTTCATCCCCCAGAAAAATACAATGGCACTGCTCGACAACCCGGCACGTTTCAGTCTTCGTGGCAACCGGAATCCAGGTAATAGAGTATGATACACTTGATAGATATCAACGGCGGAGATAACAGCATCGGCTTCTATAACCCTTTGGCCGGTCTTTACACCCACCGCTTTTTTGTTGTCAAGAACGATTTCTGAAACCTCAGCATTAAAAAGAAAATCCACTCCTACTTGCCGGGCAGACTCAAACAATGTTTCTGTTAATGTAGTCATGCCACCTGCTAGCATCCATGCTCCTTTGTTATGTTCCAAATGGGCAATCATCCTAAGTGTTGCCGGTGCCTTATAAGGGTTTGATCCGTTGTAGGTAGCATAACGATTGAAGATCTGCACTGCCTTAGGGTGATGCAACAACGAGGTATTACGCTTATGCAGTGTTGTGATTGCATCTAATTTCAGGATGTTTTTTGCAATTCTTTTTGCTGCATCCGAAGAAAATGTCTTTAACCTGTGAAAGGCACTGAAAATAAATACAGGAGCTGCAAGTTCATACAATACCCGGCATTGTTTTAAATATGCTTCAATGAAACGTGGTGGGATAGCTAATGTATGTTCCAGCTCTTTACTAAAATCTTCAGCACTGGCAAAAGCATTCACAACAGTACCGTCGTGCCAGAAATATTTACATGAACTTTTTAATGATGTAAGGTCAAGAATAACATCCGTGCCGGCATCCGTTAAAAGCTCTTGTGCCAGTTCAGGCAAAGTCAATAGCGATGGCCCTGTATCAAATCTAAAGCCTCCGGAGGTTAGGGTTCCTGCTTTACCCCCGGGAACAGGGTTTTTTTCAATAACAGTTACATCAAACCCGTTTGTCTGTAACCGTAAAGCAGCAGCCATCCCAGATATACCGGCACCAATAACTACAATTTTTTTCTTCATGTCAAAACAGGATAATCAACAAAATTGCTCTATATGTGTTTGCTATTGTTGAACAGAAAAACACAGGATTATCACGTAATCATCAATAATTCGTGTAAATTTAACAAAATCATTGGTTCCTTTTATAGAAGTTTCAGTAAATTGCTTCATTAAAAACAGAGATGTGTCAGTAAAAATAAAAAAAGTGTTGGTTATCGGGAGTGGGCTGGGAGGCCTTTCCACCGCATTGCGGCTTCAAAAAAGGGGGTATGATGTAACTATTGTCGAGAAGAATAACACAC
>JAVVFR010000156.1:0-4820 GCA_032250595.1 Bacteroidales bacterium
GTAGAAAAGTTTACAGCCTGTTCGGTAATATGCATAGTGAGAAAATAAAACAAGCCATAAAAAATATACAAACCGTTACCGACAAAGCTTAATATGCATAATATTGTCAGAAACAAAGGCCTTTCCTTTTGTGAAGTTTGTTGCGATGTGTTGTCTGCTGTATGATTTTCCATAATGCTAAATTAAAAAAAAACACCTCACAAATAGCGTGAGGTGTTCCAAAAATTTGTCATCTATTAATTTAATTTCTTAAGCTGGGTAGCATACCCGATAGCCATCAGTAAAGTAATAATAAATCCAAGGATGGTTGTTGTTCCACCTGCAGCAACACCAAAAGCATCGGCAGCAACACCAAAAGCATCGGCAGCAACAATTAATGAATATATTGCAAAAAGATAGGATATCAACAGCAATATATTAGGGATGATCCACAAAATAAAACCGGACTTCCTGCCTTTACTCATTCTGGCGGCACCGGCAATAGTCATAATTTGAAAAACTATGATCACGATACCAACTGCAATTGCAATTCCTGTGGCGGCACCTGAGAATCCCAAGCCATAATCTCCGACTTTAGACAAAAAGAACCCTGAGGCAACCATTGCAAGAATGCCACCGAGAATTCCCAATGCACTAAAGATATAGGTAAAAATTGCAAGTATTTTAACCAATTGCGGTGCTTGTTGAGGTTGCTCATTCGCTTCCAATACAGTGTTAGTGTTTTCTTCCATAATAATAATTTTTTAATGAATAATTAGTTTTACCATAACAAAAATATAAATTGTAATCAATATTACAAATTTTCACCTTAAAAAACTACACATTTCTCAACATATTGATCCATTAAAGATTATATGATGCTACTCCATATCACCAACACTTTTCTCCACTTCTTCGAGAATTTCGCATCGTTGCACAAGCTCTTTCATCACATTATGATCGGGGTATAGAGGCCTGTCGATATCGAGAAACTTAACATATTTTCTAATAACATTTTTTGCAATTGTAGTCCCTTTTCCAAATTTATAGGTTCTAAAATCCAGTGCCTGTGCGGCGGCCATAAATTCTATTCCCAGGATACCATATGCATTATCCATAATTTGAAAATTCTTAAGAGCGGTATTCATACCCATACTCACAAAGTCTTCCTGGTCGGCGGCAGCCGGGATAGATTGTATTGACGCCGGTGCAGAGAGGATACGTTGTTCTACGATCTGCATATCGGCGGTATACTGGCTCAGCATAAGCCCTGAGAACATTCCGGCTCCTTTGGTAAGGAAAGCGGGAAGTCCGACACTCAGTGCGGGGTTATTAAGTCTGTTCATACGCCGTTCAGAGAGCACGCTCACCATGGTGATCACCGATCCCACCATATCCATTGGGACCGCCACCGGTGACCCCTGGAAATTAGCACCGGAAAGTTGCATGTTCTCTTCCGGGAAGAAGATAGGGTTATCGCCCACTCCGTTAAGCTCTGTCTCAACCTGTTCTCTTGCCCAACGCACAGCATCGTGAGCTGCGCCAATTACCTGAGGCGTGGACCGCATGGAGTAAGCATCCTGCACCTTGCACTTTACTTTCCCCTCATCAAGGTCACCACCTTGAATACACTTCCTGATAGCCAATGCTGATCGTACTGCTCCTTTAAAACCACGGACCTCATGCAGCTTTGCACTATATGGTTTCATATTTGCCTTTAATGCTTCCAGAGACATCGCAGCAGCAATCTCTGCCTGTTTTAACCAACAGTTGGTATCATACAACAATAAGGCACTCATGGCGGTAAGTACATTTGAGCCATTGATGGTAGCCAAGCCATCTCTGGCCAGCAACCCGGGGACAGCAATACCGGCACGGTCCAATGCTTCTTTGCCCTCCAAAAGCTCCCCTTTGTAATACGCTTTTCCTTCTCCCATCATCAACAGTGCGATCTGCGACATGGGAGCCAGATCACCGCTGGCTCCAACGGAGCCCTTTTTACATACCTGGGGAGTAACCCCTTTGTTCAGCATCTCAACCAAGGTGTGGGTGATGTCAAGCCTGCATCCGGAGTTGCCATGAGCATGTACATTTATTCTGCCCAACATAGCACCCCTGACCCAGTCTTCCGGCATAGGTTCTCCAATACCCGCTGCATGGTTGTATACAAGATATTTCTGAAAATCTTTTACCTGATCATCCGTTAACACAACTTCCGAAAACTCTCCAATACCCGTATTCACACCATACATTATCTCATTTGCCTCAATCTTCTCTTCCAACATAGCCCTGCATCGGTTGATGCGGGCTATCGCATCCTTATGCAATTCAACCTTCTCTCCGTGTCGTGCAACATTCACTACATCTTCTATCCTTAAATCACTGCCTGTAATAATTAATGCCATAATTATTTAATTTTTAATGATACATTTCGATTACTTATATTTTTTTTAAAAAAGAAAATAAAAGTACAAAAAGATATTTTAATCCAATGATAGTTGGTACGTTTATTTTTCCTTAAACAAAATGTTAGTACGTTTCTAAAATTGCACAGATGTTTTTTTATTATGATATTTCATATAAAAATACTTGGAAAATCAGCAGTTTAATACTATCTTGCATAATTATTTTTTCAAATATTAGCCAAAAATTTGATATCCATTGACTCTGTTATAAATATCCTGATCAGAAACAAAAACTCAACCTATATGAAAAAAAACAACTTTTTATGTGCCAATTTTCTGCTTATATTAATGCTGATAAGCAGCTCTTTGAGCGCACAAAACGCAACGCTTGAATGGGCAAAACAATTTGAGGGTGTTTACTCAAATATGCCTTTATCCATTGCTGTGGATGCATCAGGAAATGTATATACTACTGGTGTTTTTGAGGGCACTGTAGATTTTGACCCGGGTCCCGGGAACTATTTTCTCAGTTCTGCCGGAGGGGAAGACATTTTTATTTCTAAACTTGATGCTTCAGGTAATTTTGTTTGGGCAATACAAATGGGATCATCTAATGACGAGTTTGGATCATCAATAACCGTTGATGGTTCTCAGAATATTGTTCTAACAGGTGGATTTCAAGGCACTGTTGACTTTGACTCTGGTCCTAATACACACCTTTTAACATCAACCGGAGATGTTGACATTTTTATATGCAAATTAACGCCATCAGGTGATTTTATATGGGCAAAAAACATGGGAGGCGGTGGCCTCGATCAGTCAAATTTTATCACCACTGATCACTTAGGAAATATTTATACAACAGGCTATTTTATGGGTACAGCGGATTTTGATCCCGGTGTTGGTTCGCTTTTATTAACAGCAACAGGTGCTAACAGTGTCTTTATTTCTAAATTAGATTCTTCAGGTGAGTTTGTATGGGCAAAGATGCTCGATGGAACGGGCCAGGCCAATGGAACGTCGCTGGCAATAGATACCGCAGGAAATATCCATATAACAGGCAATTTTTCAGGCAATATTGATTTTGACCCGGGGTCAGGCACTTTTATTCTGTCTGCAATAGGTGGAACCGATATATTTATCGTTAAATTAACATCTACGGGCAATTTAGTATGGGCAAAATCAATAGGTGGTAATGATTCTGAACAAGGTCTTTCTATTGCCACAGATGCTTCCGGCAATGTATATACTACTGGTCAATTCAGAGATACTGTTAATTTTGACCCCGGATGCGGTATCTTTAATCTGTATTCACTCGGACAAAGTGATATTTTTATTTCCAAACTTGATATTTCGGGGAATTTTGTGTGGGCAAAACAAATGGGAGGACCCTCCGGCGATGTTGCACGCTCGATTATCTTTGATAAGAACAACAATATTTATACAACGGGATATTTTGCTGGCACTGCCGATTTTGACCCGGGAACAGGAAACTATAATCTTACATCAGCCGGTTACCTCGATGCTTTTTTTTTAAAGTTGGATGCCAATGGAGATTTTGTCTGGGCCAAACAAATTGAAGGATCAGGTATAATCTTTGGTCTAACAATGGCCATGGATGTTTCAGGTAATATATACGGTGCAGGAATTTTTCAGGGCACTCCAGATTTTGACCCAAATAATGGCACCTTCAATATGACCTCAGGGGGTGACTACGATTCCTATGTGATGAAACTGAATCAAATTGTCGGAGTCGATGAAAACAACAGCAGTAAACAAAATATTATACTCTATCCAAACCCTACAACCGGAAGTTTCTTTATAGACTTACGCCATTGGAATAACCGGGGAACCATCCATGTTAAAAATATGTTGGGTCAGAACATTATAAGTGTTCCATATATACCGAACACTATTAATGAATTGAATATTAGTGATGGTGGCGGAGTATATTTTGTAGAGATTATCTCTTTTACCCGTGAAAAAGCGGTAAGAAAAATATTGAAACAATAATTTTTGGTGCATCCAAAAACACTATGATCACAAGCAATAGCTTAATTCATTAAAGCAGATCTGAGGGGCCTCCAGAATATTAAAAAAAGCAGAAAAATCTCCCCGGTTGCACTTGACTTTCCTCTAATATAATCGTATCTTAATGAAATTATAAAAGAAATGCCTATGAGAATTAACTACCTTTGTCCGAAGTGCGATGCTTTTCTTAGAGTCGGTGATAGCGTAATATTTTATGTTATCTCATCGCAAACGTCCCGAAAGGGATTAATTTTATTACATGCAGATTTAGGGAACTATTCTGTGACCAATCACCCCAATATCTCATTCAACAAGGGAGATTATGTTGAATTTTTCTGTCCGGTATGCCATGCAAACCTTGCTGCATCAACTACGAATAACAATTTAGTAAGAATTAAAATGGTT
>JAVVFR010000157.1:0-4809 GCA_032250595.1 Bacteroidales bacterium
TATAATGGAGTTCCTGACCGGTGTGGAGAAGCATGGTTGTTGTCAGGTGTAGCAGGCAGTGAAACACATGTGACCAACGGTTTCTTGGCAGGAAATACGATTAATGAGCTGGTAACGGTTTATATGGCAGATCTTGTGGGTGAAGAGGTCTTTAACAGATATGGTGATGAATTCCCTGTATTAATAAAGATCATAGATGCCAATCAATGGCTCTCGGTACAGGTACACCCTGATGATGCACTGGCTATGGAACGGCATGGAATGAGTGGAAAAACAGAGATGTGGTATATTATAGATGCAGAACCGGATGCAGCGCTTATATCAGGGCTGGCAACAGGAATAGACCGCAACGGCTTTCTGCTGGCGACAGAGACAGGCAATATCAACAAGGTGCTTCATTATGAGAAAGCCGAACCCGGAGATATCTTCTACACCCCGGCAGGACAAGTGCATGCCATTGGCCCGGGGATATTGCTTGCAGAAATCCAGCAAACCTCAGATATCACCTACCGTATCTACGACTGGGACAGAAAAGATAAACAGGGCAACAGCCGTGAACTGCACCTTAATGAAGCCCTCGATGCTATCGACTACACCCCTGTCGATAAGGTGAGAACAGAGTATAAACCCGGAAAGAATAAAACCGTACCATTGGTAAATAGTGAATATTTTAACACCTCCTTTATTTGGTTGACTCATGGGTTAAAAAAAGACTATGGTATGCTTGATGCCTTTGTTATACTGCTTGCTGTTGAGGGTGAAGGATGGATTGAAAGTACCGGCGAACGATATCCGTTGAAAAAAGGAGAAGCAATATTACTGCCTGCTACCATCGCAGAGACATCAATATTTGCAATTGGAACGCTTAAACTCCTTGAAGTAACCATATAAACAGGCACAACAATCACTAATAATGACTGAATATTAGCATATTTTGTTATTTTTGCATCGAAATTATCTATAATGCAGTGGCGTGAGAATTCATCATTATCCTTCAGTAATTGATAGTAACGGAAAAAAGCCTGTTGTGACCCTTGGCACTTTCGACGGGGTGCATCTGGGTCATCAAAAGATCCTGAAACAACTGGTAGAAAAAGCAAAATATCATAATACACATAGTATCTTAGTCACTTTTGACAAACACCCTAAATTCACTTTACAAAAATCGCATAACGCAGTTTTTCTGTTAACCACTCCGGAAGAGAGAAGTGCAATTTTTGAACAAATGGGTATCGACTATCTTTATTGTATCACTTTCAACGAAAATATAGCTTTAATGCCTGCAGATGTCTTTGTGAAAAATGTATTTGTGCAAAAACTTAATGTCGGAGAAGTGATAATTGGCTATGATCATCGATTTGGGCATCAAGGCACCGGAAATATTGCACTGCTGGAAAAAATGGGTGACGCCAATGATTTTTCTGTGGAAGAGATCGATGCTGAAACAGTGCACGAAAACACCATCTCCTCAACCAAAATAAGAAATTTTATTGATGAAGGGAACGTCTTTGCTGCCAACAAGTTTCTGGGATATAACTTCAGCCTGAGAGGAACAGTGAAAGAGGGGAAAAAAATCGGGAACTCTATCGGCTTTCCTACCGCCAACATCGAAGTGAAAAATAAACTTAAAATTGTACCTGCCAATGGTGTTTACGCAGTGAATGTTGAAGTGGACGGAAAAATATATGGCGGTATGATGAATATTGGGTTAAGGCCTACCGTCAATGGAAACAACCACGCTATTGAAGCACATATTTTCGATTTTAACAAAAACATCTATAAGAAAGAAATTACGGTCTATTTCGTCAAAAAGTTGAGAGATGAAAGGAAATTTCCTAACTTAGCAGGATTAAGGGAACAGCTGGAACATGACCGTATCGAATCAAAAACCATACTTAGTGAAACTACCGACTTTAAAGTGTATCCTTATCATTAATCTGTTTTTAATTATCTTCCCCGGATGTATCCTTGAACAAAAAGGTACTATCGACGGCACTGAAGGATTTACAATATTTACAAACCTTGATGACGCTGTGAAAGACCCCGCTAAGGTCTATCGCTTACATCTTGTTAATCAAGATCTTGTTAAAATACCGGATGAAGTCTTTTCATTATACAATCTTGTTGAACTCGATCTTTCAAAGAATAGTATTACTGTTATTCCCGACTCTATTCGTTATCTTAAAAATCTGCGGTTGTTACGTGTCAACAAAAACAGTATCGAGACAGTTTCTCCGGGCATTGGAGAGTTGCCGGCACTGGAGGTGCTGGAATTAAACCGCAACTTTATTGTGAACTTCCCTGCCACCATCAAAAACATGAATACTCTGCGCTATCTTGATGTATGGGGCAATGATATCGGCAAGCTGCCGGAAGAGATATACCAGTTGAAAAGCACTCTTAAATACCTGGACATCAGAAACAACCCCTACCCAATTCCAAATGTACAGTTACTGTTTGAATACCTTCCGGAGACTTTTATAAAATACACCGAAGATTGCAATTGCGGTAACTGATCATCAATAAGCACATTTATTGGAGAAACCATAATCAGCGCACCAGCGTCACTGTTCCATAGAGTTGTAGCTCTCGTACCACATTTTCACCATAATCATGCTCAAAAACACACTTATATGCATACACTCCATTGGAAACAGGTTTGCCGTTAAAAGTACCATCCCAGCCTACCTCAGGGTCTTCGGAATAATAGAGTGTGCTGCCCCAGCGGTCAAAGATAAAAAGTTTGTATTGGGTGATATATACCCCGGCGGGTTTAAAACGATCATTTTTACCATCATTATTGGGAGAGAAAGCATTGGGGAAAAATATGGAAGTTATGTCTTTCACCAGTATATCATGTGTTACCGAATCTTTACATCCGATATTATCTGTGATATACAGTGTCACCGGATAAGTACCCAAAGCGGAATAATGGTTAACCGGGTTCTGATTGACGGCCATATTTCCATCACCAAAATCCCAATACCATTTCACGGGGTTTCCTGAAGAGAGGTCTGTAAAATTCACCAATCCATCCTCCACATAAACAGTCCATGGAGCAGCAGTGAATTCCGCTGTTGGGCCGGGGACTGCCGGTATCGTGACTTGCCCTGTCACACTACACACCCCGTCGCTGACCGTCACGGTATGCACACCTGTATTAAGTGAAGTGGCTGTTGCAGCGGTTTGTACAGGAACGGTATTCCACTGATATGTGTATGGTGGATAGTCATTGGTGGCAGTCACCATGGCTGAACCGGTAAGCATGTTGCAGGTATCGGCAGATAGTATGTCGAAAGAGAGAGATGGTTCTTTATGGTTGGTGATCGTCACTGTGGTAGCAGCAACACAACCCTTGCTATCGTTGACAGTGGCAATATAAGTCCCTGCAGCGAGATAAAAAGCAGTGTCATTGTTTTGTGGGGGTACGGTATTCCATAAAACCGTAAAGGGAGGCGTACCTCCCGTAATAGAAACAGTGGCCCATCCGTTGGCGTCGGAACAGTTTTCGTTCACCTGATCTCCGGAGACAACATCCGGGCCCGGGATATTATCGACCATCGCAGAGTCAACCGTTACAAAGCAGTTGTATGCATCAGTGACTGTGATATAGTGCATCCCGGCACTGATATTTTTCAGGGTGTCGGATGATAAGACAGCATTGCCATCCCACACTATAGTATATGGACCGGTGCCTCCACTGATAATATTGGCTACAATGGTTCCGTTACCCTGATTGCAATATGCATCGATCACCTGTAAAGAGACCGCTGCCGGTTTCACACAAGGGCCATTGCATCCACCGGGAGTAGGCGTTTGGGTTGTTGGAAACCATAACTGACTACCGTCAATAATGCGTTGAAATGATAAGAAAGTACCGGGTGTACAATGTCCTACATACGCTATTCCGGAAATGTTGGCTGCAGCAGCAAAAGTCTTTGTGCCTGCACAGGTAGTGGTTGACACAACAGGGTTTTGATATTCATCCTCTACATAAAGACTCTGGGCACTGCCGTATGCATTCCAATATATTGCATCCACTGGAGTGCCCTGTGGGTCATACAATGCTACCCACCCCCATTCATCACGTAAAAACCATCGTGTGAAATCACCACATAAATATTGATTATTGAAATAATTATCACGGTAATAAGTAAGATTAAAATCAAGTGTAGGCGACTGTGTATCATTGCCTCCAATGACAAGAAAACCGGCAGGTGGAATCTTTGTTCCCGGCGGAAATGTAAATGCTCCCCAGTTAGACCCGTTCAAAGCACTCGACATGTTGCATCCCAGCGTATAGCAACTTATATCAACAGAGTCGCATGGATGAGGATTGTAGAGTTCAATATACTCCCTGTTGTAAGAAGGCAAGTAAGCGTTGTCTACATTGTATAAAGAGTTGGCATTGACCCCGGGGTCGGAGCAGTAATCCTGGGGATTGGGTACAGGATTTACCAACACCTCATTGATATACACTTGTTGGGCAGGAAGAATGAAAGGAAAGAAAATGAATATCAATACAAACCAATAGTTTAATTTCTTGATATTCAAATAATGAGCCAATGAGATAATCATAATTCAATGGTTATTTAAAGTAGACAAATGCAAACAGCTTTTGGTTGGCTCTTTCAAATACAAAAATAATGAAAAATTACAACAACTAAAATGCCAAAGTAGAAAAACTTATATATCACATTTTATTGTATACTATTTTTTTATCATCAATGTATGATAAAAAGATATTTAATATTTTTCTAACTATTTGATAATTAGATGATATTTTGTTGAAATTTTTTCATTTAAAAA
>JAVVFR010000158.1:0-4801 GCA_032250595.1 Bacteroidales bacterium
CGATCGCTTGCCAAATCCTTTTTCAGAAACCACCAGGATATCATAGTTTTTATTTTCCAAACATCGCATACCAATGACTTCATCGTTTTTATTGCTAAGGGTAATTCCTTTAACACCTGCTGCAGTTCTACCCATGGGTCGCACATGTGATTCATTGAACCTTATCGCCCTGCCGGAGCGTAACGCCATAATAACTTCAGATTGTCCATTTGTGAGCCTGGCATCCAACAGTTGATCGCCTTCTCTGATACTGATAGCGTTTATTCCGTTTTGTCTTGGACGTGAATAAGCTTCCAGTGAAGTTTTTTTGATAACTCCTTTCCTGGTACACATCATAATGAAGTTATTCTTGACATAATCTTCATCTTTCAGGTCTTTAACAACAATAAATGTTCTAACTCTGTCACCGGGATCGATATTCACAAGGTTCTGCATTGCACGTCCTTTGGAGTTTTTTGCTCCTTCGGGTATTTCAAACACTCGAAGCCAATAACATTTTCCAAGTTCTGTAAAAAACAATAGATAGTTGTGATTACTGGCAATAAACATATACTCAACAAAGTCTTCTCCCCTGGTATCACTGCCTTTTGCGCCAACTCCTCCCCTTCCTTGTGTACGAAATTCAACAAGGGGTGTTCGTTTTATATAACCAAGGTGTGATACGGTAACAACCACATCTTCATCAGGAATGGTGTCTTCCACTTTAAAATCACCGGCAGAGTATTCTATTTCAGTACGTGTTGGATCACCAAATTTTTCTTTAACCTCTAAAAGCTTGTCTTTGATAATTTTAAAACGCATCACTTCGTCATCCAGAATAGTTCTAAGATATTCAATGAGTTTAATAAGCTCATCATACTCTTCTTTAACTTTCTTTCGTTCCAGACCGGTTAATTTCTGCAAACGCATTTCGAGAATTGCACGGGCTTGTATTTCCGACAATGCAAACTTCTCCATTAAGCCATTTCTTGCCTCTTCAACAGTTTGTGAAGCACGAATAAGAGCAATGACTGCATCAAGATGATCGAGTGCAATAAGCAGTCCTTCCAACACATGTGCTTTTTTCTCAGCCTCTTGAAGTTCGTATTTTGTTTTTCTTATAAGGACTTCATGACGGTGTTCAACATAATACTTAATTAAATCTTTCAGATTCAACAGCATCGGTCTTCCATTGACCAATGCAATATTGTTAATGCTGAATGACGACTGTAGCCAGGTCATTTTATAAAGCTTATTCAGCACTACATTAGGATTGGCATCACGCTTTATTTCATACACGATACGCAATCCGTTTCTGTCTGACTCATCACGCAGTGCCGCAATACCATCAAGTTTTTTATCATGGACCAGATCTGCTGTTTTTTTAATCATTTCAGCCTTATTCACCTGATAAGGTATAGAAGTAACAATGATGGTATCTCTGCCACCATTTTCAGCAATTTCTATTTCTGCTTCCCCTCTAACAACCACCCTTCCACGGCCGGTATGGTATGCCTCTTTCACACCATCGTATCCATATATCAATCCACCGGTAGGAAAATCAGGCGCTTTAATATGTGTCATTAACTCATCAATAGTAATATCATTATTATCGATATAGGCTACCACACCATCAATAACCTCGTTTAAATTATGAGGTGCCATATTAGTTGCCATCCCTACAGCGATTCCGGAAGCCCCGTTGACCAATAACTGAGGAATGGCTGCCGGCATAACGGTAGGTTCTTTCAGGGTATCATCAAAATTGAATTGAAAATCCACGGTGTTTTTGTCGATATCAGCGATCATTTCTTCCGCAATTTTCTGCAATCGTGCTTCGGTGTAACGCATAGCAGCGGGGCTGTCGCCATCAATAGAACCAAAGTTACCCTGTCCGTCAACCAGAGGATACCGCAGCGACCACTCCTGTGCCATCCGTACCATGGCATCATACACAGAACTGTCACCATGAGGATGATACTTTCCCAACACCTCCCCCACTATCCTTGCCGATTTTTTATATGACCGGTTCGATAAAACACCCAGATCAAGCATTCCATAAAGAACCCTGCGATGTACAGGCTTCAATCCGTCACGAACATCAGGGAGTGCCCGGGATACAATCACCGACATAGAATAGTCGATGTAAGCACTCTTCATCTGATTTTCAATATTTACTTTTATAATCTTTTCTCCGTCGTGCATCAAAATATTATGTATTGATATTCAATGAATTATTAGTACAAATTTATTTTTTATATACAATGCAAAAATAACATTTTTCGCCGGATTTATCCTACTTTTAATCTATAATTTATTATGAACAAAAATGTGTTAAAAAAAATGAACTCCTATACCCTTTGGAATCTTTTTTGATAGTACTTTTGGCATAAAGTAGTTTATATAGGGAAGGAGACACTAAATGGAAGCAAAATTTTCGCAACGTGTAAAAGACGTACTCAAATACAGCCGGGAGGAAGCAATGCGCCTTGGTAACGATTATATTGGCCTTGAGCATCTTTTGTTGGGGTTGTTAAGAGACGGAGAAGGTATTGCTATCAACATATTATTCTATTTTGGCATCGAAATACATGAATTACGTGAAAAAATAGAGAAAGCAATACTTAAAACAGAAAAAAAGAGGATTACCAAAAACGACAATATTCCTTTAATTAAGCAAGCAGAACGGGTTTTAAAGATCACCTACCTTGAGGCTAAACTTTTTAACAGTGAACTTATTGACACACAGCATCTTTTATTGGCAATGCTCAAAGAAGAAGATAGTTATGTAGCAAAACAACTCTTGCAATACGGGGTAGACTATAAATCGGTAAAAAAGGAACTGCCAAATATTCCGGATATTGAATTAGATTCGGGATTTCATGACAACCCGTCACCTTCGTCGGAATACCCCGGAGGAACTGCCGATGATGATATGGATGATCCGGAAAGTGATAAGCCTTTCGGGAGCAGCGGCAGTATGCGTGGCAAACCGGGAGATGCAAAATCAAAGACACCGGTACTTGATAACTTTGGACGAGACCTTACTAAAGCGGCAGAAGAGAACCGCCTCGATCCTGTAGTTGGCCGTGAACGGGAACTGGAACGTATAGCACAGATCCTTAGCCGACGTAAAAAAAATAACCCGATCCTTATTGGTGAACCGGGCGTTGGAAAATCTGCTATAGCTGAAGGACTCGCACTACGCATTATTCAGCGTAAAGTTTCCAGAGCCTTGTTTAACAAACGTATCGTAACACTGGATATCGCTTCACTCGTTGCCGGAACAAAATATCGTGGGCAATTCGAAGAACGGATGAAAGCGGTTCTTAATGAATTGGAAAAAAACCCGGATGTAATCCTTTTTATTGATGAACTGCATACTATTGTCGGTGCCGGTGGTGCCTCAGGCTCCCTCGATGCCTCCAATATGTTTAAACCTGCTCTTGCCAGAGGTGAAATTCAGTGTATTGGTGCTACTACCCTTGATGAATACCGTCAACATATCGAAAAAGATGGTGCTCTTGAACGACGGTTTCAGAAAATTATGGTGGAACCTACCTCTCCTGATGAAACGATTGAAATATTGAACAATATCAAATCAAAATACGAAGACCATCATCTTGTAGTTTACTCCCCAGATGCCATAAAATCTTGTGTGTCTCTCACAGCAAGATATATCAGCGATCGTTGTCTGCCCGATAAAGCGATAGATGCTCTTGATGAGGCTGGCTCCCGTGTTCACCTCACGCATATCAACGTCCCTAAAAATATTCTCCTCATTGAAAAGGAAATTGAAGAGGTAAAAGAGCAGAAAACCAACGCTATTAAAAGTCAAAAATACGAGGAAGCCGCCAAATACAGAGATATTGAACGTACATTGCAAGACGACCTTGACAAAGCGAAAAGAAAATGGGAAGAGGAGGCGAAAATTAACCGGGAAGCAGTGGCAGAAAAAGATGTTGCAGAAGTAGTGGCAATGATGACAGGCATTCCTGTAACCCGTATTGCTAAAAACGAGAGTGAGAAACTCATCAATATGGAAGATGAGCTTGCCGACACCGTGATTGGCCAGGAGAATGCAATTAAAAAAGTGGTTAAGTCGATACGACGTAATCGTGCCGGACTTAAAGATCCTAATAAACCTATCGGTACCTTTATCTTCTTAGGTCCTACTGGGGTAGGTAAAACATGGCTTGCTAAAGTACTCTCAAAATATCTTTTTGATTCTGATGATGCGCTCGTAAGAATAGATATGAGTGAATATATGGAGAAATTTGCGGTATCCCGTCTGGTAGGTGCACCTCCCGGATATGTGGGCTATGAAGAGGGTGGACAACTATCGGAAAAGGTCAGAAGAAAACCTTACGCGGTAATTCTGCTCGATGAGATAGAAAAAGCCCATCCCGATGTCTTTCACCTGTTATTACAAGTGCTTGATGATGGATTACTTACCGATTCTTATGGCCGTAAGATAGATTTTAAAAATACAATCGTAATAATGACTTCCAATATTGGATCACGGCAGCTAAAAGATTTTGGCTCAGGTGTTGGTTTCGAAACTTCATCACGGCAGGAAAATAAAAGCGAACTGGATAGAAGTGTCATTGAAAATGCGCTGAAAAAAGCTTTTGCTCCGGAGTTCTTAAATAGAATTGATGATGTTGTTATTTTTAATAACCTGGAACGTGAGGATATTCATAAAATTATTGATATCGAACTTGAACATCTGTACAAACGTGTTAAAGACCTTGGATATTCCCTTGATGTATCTACCAAAGCGAAAGATTTTATCCTCGAACAAGGCTGGGATCCACAATAT
>JAVVFR010000159.1:0-4786 GCA_032250595.1 Bacteroidales bacterium
ACACGTAATATCGATCCGGAAATTGATGATAAACTCAATTTCTGTCTCGGAAATAAAGCTTTTGAAAGAAAAGTGAATGTCGCTCTTAGCAATACGTTTGGCTTTGGTGGACATAATGCTTCTATATTGTTTAAAAAATTCGTTGAGTAAAAGTTGAGAAATATTCTTCCTAAACGAAATAATAAAAACACAAAAGATAATAAAGAAATAGTGGCTTTTATTAAAAATATTTTTGGGTTTAAACCCGGGAATATTTTTTTATATATTCTTGCTCTGCGCCATAAATCCGCTGCTGCTAAAATTTCTGATGATACCAAAGACTCTAACGAAAGACTCGAGTTTCTTGGTGATGCAATATTGGGTGCCATTATTACCGATTATCTGTTTAAAAAATTCCCTTATAAAGATGAAGGGTTTCTTACCGAAACACGTTCAAAGATTGTAAGCCGGTCATCCCTTAATAAACTGGCGCAAAAAATTGGGATTGATAAATATCTCGCTACCAGCAACAACCTTGCTTTGCATACTTCCCCTACATTGCTCGGCGATGCCTTCGAAGCTATTGTCGGAGCTATATACCTCGATAAAGGATATACCTTTGCAAAAAAACGATTGATCAAATATATTATCGATACTCATCTTAATGTCGAGGAGTTGGTTCATACCATTATCAACTATAAAAGCCGCTTGATCGAATGGGCACAAAAAGAGAAAAAAGTAGTTAACTTTACGCTTATTGATGAGAAAATGCTTAAAAATAATCAACACCAATATGTTATTGAAGTGACAATTGATGATGAAGTTATCTCATCGGCTACCGACTATGCCATAAAAGGGGCTGAACAACTTGCTGCCGAAAAAGCATGGCGCATTTTGCATAATACGGAAAAAGAGACGTAAGAATGACACCAAAAAAGATAAAATTTAAAATTAATTCAACCCGGGAGTATGACCTGATTGGTGTTTCATGTCATCTGCCCGACTATCGTGCGGTACATTTTTTTAATAAAAATCTTGATATAAGACTGGTCAGAGCAGATGACCTTATTTGGATTGGTAGTGAAGAGAATACTGAAAATCATCACTCTTTCTATTATTGGCATGATAATCTTCATAATGCTACCATCTGCTGTGTCAACAACCGGTCGAAAAATCATATCCTATTCCTGCCATTGAAAAATTTTGATTTTCTTTTTGTTGTGTTCAACGATGCTCATAGATATGATATTGATGAGATGTCGGATCAATTAAGAAAAATCCCACAGGTGATCCTCGCCAATAAAATTGATATCTCCCATATGAAATATAGCGAAGATTTTATTGTTCAGATCGATTTGCATCTTGATAAGGTATGGGGAAATCGATAATTCATTTTTTTCTCATGATACTATTTGTTGACTTTAAAGTTGAAATAGGGTATATTTGTTATTTCAATACCTTAAATTTTTGTATTTTCATTGTATAATTGAGAAAAAATAATAATATTATGAAATTTATAACAGGAACAAATAAAATTACAGGCTTAAGTATGCTTATGCTGCTAAGCGTATTGTTTTCAACTTGTAAAAAAGATGATGATGAAAACAAAGATGTATTTGAAAACAATTATTCCGGAGAGTTTTTTACAGACTTCGATAATGAAGTACCCCCCTGGTCAGTGAGATCGAATTTTATGGAGGTTAACGTAAAGAAAAATGGAGATGTTTCTATTGCTGACGGGACGCTTTTTTATAGTGGGGATACTATTATTCAGGATCAGTCAAAGATTGAACGGTATGGAGAAATAGAGTTTTCCCCGGTGGCGTGGCATGAAATGATAAACGGGAAGTTACATATTGTTGTTGATCCGGCAATGACTGTAACTGATCATCAAAAATATTATGTGAAAGATAGTGGCGGAAATTGGACTATCTATAATGAGATGGATAATACAGTATCAATAAATGATGAGTTGATTTTCCCATTAACAGATGCCGTGGATACCGAAGCTACAGTTGAATCTACGGATCAGTTCGGCAGTTTTAAATTTACTCTGAAGCTTGATCCTTTGAAAAAGTGATTTTTGGGGTTAAAAAGATTGTTATTCCGAATAAAAAGGCTTCATCAGTACAATAAATACAATTTGGTTGAGTGGCGTTTAAGGGAAGACGTAAAAGAAGGATATCAAACAGAATTTACGAAGTACCCTCGTTCAACAACACCTTAATAGGCACCAACCCGGCAACAGTACCATGCTCAATAGCTTTTAAAACCGCTCCACCACCTGTAAAGATATAGTATTTCGGATTGTCCAGTGCCATAATGTATAGCCCTGGCAACAAGCGCTTTAACTCCTGCATGGTATCTCCTCCACCATAAAGCTTTGCAGATACAGTGTTGAGATCTATTAACTGGTCCAGGGCGATAGTCCCATCATTAAAATGAGGAGTATATCCCATAACCGCATTTACAAAAATGGTTCTTGCATCTATAAACATAGCCTTTACCTCTTCTTCTTCAAAAGATTCGGGAGCAATATCAAGAACGTAGTTGAGTTCATTTCCAGGTTTTAAGGTCCTTACATCGCGTACCCTATAGGCTCCTTCCTCCTTCTTGTCAGGATGATCAGATTCGATAATATAAGGCAATTCATATACTTTGCCCGGATGGTTTTTTGCAAAATCTACAAACTCTTTTGCCTTACTGATCTCTCCCTTATCAATGCCTTTGATCGTAATATCATATTTTGCACATAGATAAGCGTTGTATATCACCCCTCCTAAAACCAGGTTGTCGGCTTTTACAACAAGAGCGTAAAGGGAGTCAATTTTGGTGTCAAATTTAGAGCCTGCCACCACTGCGATAAAAGGGTTTCCCGGATCATAGATTCTCGAGAGGTTTTGTATCTCTTTCTGCATCAGAAAGCCTGCATACGAAGGCAGGTACTTGGCTATATTATAGGTAGAAGCATGTGGCTGCCATGACCCAAAAGCATCGTTGACGAATACATCTGCCAATCCGGCCAGCTGATAGGCAAAGTGATCTGCTTCTTCACCTCCTTGCTCCTCTCCAAAAAACCACCGGGTATTGGGAAGATATATCGCATCAATCTTATCATTGCGCAGTGACCGTATCAGATGGTTTACAGAGGTCTCTAATCCAGCATAACCCTGACCATCGATCTTCCTGAAACCAGGAATGTCGATTTTTATGTGTAGTTTGTTTTCCAGATATTCAACAATGGGGTTTACGGCGTTATATTCACTGATAGTGATATTTCCCGTCTTCTTGTCTCTCGGACGCCCTACATGGGTCATCATGATGATCTTACCCCCTCTCGCTACTATGTGGTAGAGTGTGCCTATAGTGGCATCTATCCGGTAAGGGTCGTGTATCGTTCCGTTCTTAACTACGTTATGATCTACTCTTACCAGAACAACTTTCCCGGAAAGATCAGCTTCTTGTATTACAGGGAGTCTTTTTCCGTCGATTTGCATATCTCTTCTCTTTTTTTATCGATTGATGATTCTGTTTCTTTTAACTATTTTTAATGGAACAAATATTCTTTTACTTTGTCGGTTTTCCCAACAGTCGAAACATTTTATCTTTATATGCCTCCACACCGGGCTGATCGAATGGATTCACATGCAGCATATAACTGCTAATCGCACATGAAAATTCGAAAAAATAGATCAATTGCCCTATATACCAAGGCGTAAGTTGCGGTATTTCAATTCGTATATTCGGCACTTTCCCTTCTAGGTGTGCTTCACAAGTGCCTTGCTCCGCTTTTTGGTTCACTTCATGCATCGTTTTGTCTGAGAGATAGTTGAGGTTGTCAAGGTTTTCTTTATCCCTTGGGATGGTCAGGTTTTTTTTTGGTTCATTAACAGATAATACCGTTTCAAACATCACCTTGAGGCCTTCCTGAATATATTGTCCCATCGAATGCAGGTCAGTAGTGTTGTTAACAGTGGTAGGAAAAATTCCTTTACTTGCTTTGCCTTCGCTTTCACCGAAAAGTTGTTTCCACCATTCACCGAAAGAGGCCAGTTGTGGTTCATAGTTTACCATTATTTCAACAGGTTTTCCGCTGTGGTATAGTGCTTGTCGAACCCACGCATAGGTGGCTGCAGCGTTTTCCTCTTTTTGGGGATCATTAAAACAGTGTTGTCGCATATAAGCAGCTCCTTCGAGGAGTGCACGGATGTCGATCCCCGACAGGGCTATTGGTAGTAATCCTACCGGCGTTAGTACAGAGTATCTGCCTCCTATATCATCAGGAACAATGAATGAATCATAACCCTCTTGGTCTGTGAGACTGCGTAATGCACCTTTCGAAGCATCGGTGATAGCAATAATCCTTGATGCAATGGCATTTTGGCCGTATTTTTTTTCCAGATGTGCCTTCAGTAAACGGAAAGCTATAGCCGGCTCAGTAGTTGTTCCCGACTTCGAGATGACCACCACACTGTAATCATAGTGATCAAGGATCTCTAAAAGTGTGGCATGGTAATCCTGGCTGAGGTGATGCCCGGCATAAATAATATGCGGCAGGTGCCGGTTTGGCACCAGATGGTTTAATGGCGGACAAAGTGCTTCAGTGACCGCCTTTGATCCCAGATATGACCCCCCAATGCCCACAACTACAATGATTTGCGACTGTGTGGCTAATCTCTCTGATACTGATTCGATCTGGTCAATGATCAATGGGTCAATGGTCACAGGAAGATCAACCCACCCGGTTAACTCTTTTCCCGCCCCTTTTTTCTCCCTTATTGTGCGCCAGGCAGCATACAGCTCATTC
>JAVVFR010000160.1:0-4726 GCA_032250595.1 Bacteroidales bacterium
AAAACCCGCACTGTTGGATTGTTGTGCTTGCTCTTTATTACCATAACATCCATTGATAAATGAAGTATAGTTACTGAATTTAGTGCTTGAGGATTGGTTGAGCAACTCTGTCCGGCTTCCAGCCATACCAATATTTTCAATATTAGACATAGCCATTACCCTTCCTTTGATCTCGGGTGGTAAAGGTTTCATTTGATAGGTAAACAATACTTCTGTAGGTGCAGCATATTGATGGTTGTATATTACCCGTGATAAAACCGTCATCTTCGCATTGTTCTCTGCAGTCGTTTTAAGTTGATCGAAAATATCATTATAATTAAACAAGGTGTAGTCATAGTCTGTTGAGGCAATTTCAAAATCCCTTGTTGAAAGCGCTATCAGATACTGAGGGTTGATATAAGCATGCCTTACGAGATTTGAGAAATAGACCCTTCCGGATTCATTGGTTTGTCCTGCGCTTACATTTTTAAAAGTCCAGTTCGAAGAAATCTTTTTAGTATCAAGCCGCTGTCCCTCATAATCGATAATCTGAGGATGCTCCAGGTGTACTTTTTCATCCTTTCGCATGATTGTTACATTTACACCTGCCAAAGGGGCATTGGGAGTATTGAGCTGGTTAGGTGTAGTGTCGGATTTCACCTCTACCATCAGATTATATGTCTTTAGCTTAGCCATTTGTGTAGGGATATCGAGCACATCCCCGGGCATAGCAAAAATATCGATATCAGGGCTGCAGAATTTCTGGTTCTCTACTTCTATTTTCAGGCTAAGGTATCCGTAGCGATTAGTGGCATTAATACCTCCCATCATCACTTTCTGCTGGCCTCCACCGGCAGGAGCCTGGCCTGCCATGCTTTGTATTGACGAGAGATTACTCATCAGGTCTACTCCCGGAAAAACAACCTGCTGCATAATACCTCCCATAATATCCCCCATAATATCAATCCGCTCATCGTAAATAGGGGTATGCTCTATGTCTGTTCCGATGACAGGGCCGGTAAAAAAAGGTGCCCGGAACGAAAAGGAGTAGTTGCCATATTCATCTGTTTCAGTCACATCAAGCACCGTATTTATCACCTTCATCACCTCACCGCAAAAGGCACCGTCAAGGTCCAGCCCCATCATAATTGGGGAAGTCTCGCCATATTCCGGAGGTATTACACCAAAACTTCCCGGGACCGTCATATATGCGATACGCGCAACAAGCTTCACCCTGGTGCCTGCAAGGGGTTTGGTATTTTCGGGTGACTCTGTATCCGCAAAAATATAGCGTTTCGTATTCATGGGGGTCAGCAACGGAAGCCCATATTCATTGAGTTCTGTAGGTGCTCCGTTATCAATGCCGGTAGGTGGCTGGTAAATCATTCCAAAATTATTGTAATTGACATTGCCCGTGATCCCGTAACTGATATTGCTGATGACGTTGTAATTGACTCCTGAATGTTGTGACCAATCACCGGTTGTGTTGCTGCTTGTATCACTACCTGGTATAGAAATAGGTGTTCCGGGCAAAGGGATGGTCTTTTTATCCTTATAATGCTGTAGTGCTGCTTCGAGATCAACAGGGTCATGCGGGCTTGTCGGGTATTTACAAAGCAATTTCCCACTGATCGTGGTTTGAGGAACCAGTTCAATATCCTTTTTCACACCCCCTGTATCTTCTCCCCATATAGGGAGAAAAGGTGTTTCCTCATCACCATAAATAAAGCTGCACACTTCACTGATACCGTTATTTCTAAAATCCTGCTTGTTCATCGGATCAAAAGCAGTCACAGTAAAAGCATACGTCTTACCATGCACCAGTGCAGGTTGAGCCGGGCCGTAGATCAATGAATTTCCTGTGACTACTGCTTCATAAAAATAGGGGAAAGAAGCTGTTTGCATAGCATCATTGGGATTATGCTGTGATGGCAACACCTCAATCATGCGAATACGGTACTGTACAGTCAACGATGTTCCCGGGGGGCGAGTCCAGGAAATCAGCACACTCTGGGGAGTAAGAGGTTTAATAGTATCATGGCAAAAAGGCTGAATGATCACCGGTGGCTCAAGACTCACTACCGAAAAAGGTGCACTGCATCCCTCCGGTTCTTCTCCGGAGAGAGGTTGTCCGTTGTTATAATTATAAGCACGTATACATAAGGTATAAACATCTTCCGGTAAACCGTTGGCACGAAGAATATCCCGTTGGGTAATACCTTCATACACCAACTGTGCTGTGTTAAAGATGGCTCCCAGATTTTGCTGATTCACCACATACACAGCTCCCGGCAAAAGAGTGATAGGGACAGGCGGTTTATACCCCGGCCGGGTATATATCCTGATGCCACTCTCACCCCGGATGATACCCGAAAGGTAAACCTTTAGCGTCGCACCATCAGGTGATATATTCTGTAGTGTTATAAACACCTTCCCCGGATCAGTGGTATAATCACTCAGCTTATTGGAGTAGGGTGGAATAATATTAACATTAATATTCACCTGTGCTGAAGTGTTTCGGAAAGATGCACAAAACAACAATAGCAGAAGCATAAACCATACCGGTCTGATCTTCTGAGAGATCCTAAAATGTGTAAGCATAACCGAAGTCTCCTTTTATTTCGTGAAAAGACGGGGTGGCTGCCTCATCCTTGTAAGTTGCATTGATAATATAGAAATTGAATCTAAGCGTATGGTGATGATTGTATTGATAGAGCGCATTAACGGTGCTGTTATAGACCCATCCCTTTTGCATTGCCGTATTGGTGTTGAGCAGCACATTATTCCATCCCGTGCTTAATTTACCCTCGAAAAAAGCCTTGGTGATACCCACAGTGATCCCGGTAGCCTTATATTCTGCAGCATAATTTTGCAGCCGGTTATGATTCAGACCTGCCATACAGGTTATCCCGGGCTTGGAAATATTAAGATGGTAGTTTACCTGCCATGTCAAAGCTCTGTTTTCAGTATATAGGGCTGTATGGGCGTTCTTATCGTTCAGTTCCATCCTGTTGAAGACCAACATGATCATATGTTGAAATTTCTCTCTTACTATGATCAGTCTGGGCATTATAGAAAGATTGGCTGTGGTATGGAATTGTTTTAATGAATCGATAAGTGGTAAGCGGCCGGGACGTTGATTATTACTGTAATTACTATAATTAAGGTCAATACCAAATATCGGCAGGGGATTATAAGATACTCCGAAAGAGGAGATGGCACGGGTTGTTGTTGCTCCCTTGCTTTTACTGAGGTTGTCTTGCTGTATCCCTATACTCCCTCTTACATGCAGCTTACGTTTAAGCATCATAAATGAGGGTGCCAGTGTGATCTGCTCTACGTCATTATTAAAGAAGTAAGCTCCCATAGAGCGGTATCCCGGATCGATCCGCCGGTATTCAAGACGAACAGCAGTACTCTTCTTTCTGTAGTTCAATGATGACCTGACAGCAGAAAGCAGCTCCGACGACTGGTTGATGACCATCAACCCATCAATAGAGGTCCAGCCGGGCACTTCCTTCATACTTTCGAAACCCGGTGCCGACATATCGGTTGTGAAAAAACTGGCTGCCACCTCGCTCTCCAAAAAGAGGTTCCTGGAAAAAGAAACCCTGCTGTTGATACCTATAATGCCGTTCTGTTCTGCCATAGAACTAAAAGGACGCAAAGGCTGGTCGAGTGATGTGCTGTCGTCCTGTATACGCATGAGGATAAAATCCACAAAGTTTTTATCACTGCCGGTACCGATACGCATGGCAAAACCTCTGCGCGTATAGTTACGCAGGGTGTCAGCACCAAAAGCAACGTTGTCGTTGTTGTCCCTGAAACGTCCATATACATAGCCAAACCGGAACTTACCGGGATTTAGCTCTACCCCGGCACCTAAAAAAGTGTGGCCTGCAAGGGTGAAATTCGAAAAATGAACATTACGATAGCCCCCGTGAAGCGTGACCCATTTATATTGAGGACTTAATCCAAACTGATTGAAAGGCTGGAGATAATCTGCTTTTTTACCACTGTAACGAAATGAAAAAGGTATCGATATCCCATACACAGAAGCTACTGCATGTGCCGACAGCATCATGGTAAAAGGAGCCATACGCTCCTGAATACCGGAGACATTATAACCAATAAAATTGATACCTGCATTACCGTGAATGGAAAATGGTTTCTTGCTTTTAAGACTATCAAGCTGCTGAGCATTTACAACCGATTGTTGTCCGGCCAGTAAAAGAAAAATCAATATTGCCCTGTTGCCTTTTATAAAGCACGACCGGATAATTTTCATAAGATTATTATAGATATACTACTTTTTATTTAAAAATATGCTTTAAAATATATTCTAATCTCTGAAAAACCAGATATCCAATTTCAAGACAGTAAATATAATCTTCTTCCATAAAAAAACAAAAAAACTTTCAATACTTAACAAATATCTCCTGATCGTTCTGTGTTTTTCTACAGAAACTAAGCTCGTGATTTGGATGCAAATTTTTTGAGGAAATTGTTTTTCTGTGAATTTTTTGCAATATTTTTTTCCAGAACAGGAAAAAAGGAATGCAATAGCCTGATTTTTAAAAAAATGCAGTTCCTAAACCACAGTGAAACAACAGGTAATTTTGAACTATTCTCAATAGATGTTAACAACAAATGATCTGTTTCATAACAACAGAAACGATAATTTAAAACCCTCGTATCATACCTATATCATATCTTCCGGCAATAAAAAAACTCCCGTTAAAGGGAG
>JAVVFR010000161.1:0-4710 GCA_032250595.1 Bacteroidales bacterium
CTGCAGGCGATATCACTAAAAATACCGGTCGTATTGCCCCTTCATCCCGGAACCAGGAAGAAATTAATAGAATACAATATCAAAATTACTGCTCCTAACCTTATAATCATTGAACCTGTAGGATATCTTGAGATGATCTGGCTGCTGCAGAAATGCCAATTAGTGATAACGGATAGCGGAGGAATGCAAAAAGAGGCTTTCTTCTTTAAAAAACCTTGTGTTACCATGCGCGACGAAACAGAATGGACAGAGCTTGCAGATTATGGATATAATAATGTCGCCGGACGTAAGAAAAACGATATCATCAGTGCCTATGAGACAATGTGTCATAAAGAGCTTTTGTTTAATATCAGTCTTTATGGCGATGGCAATTGTGCAGAACAGATCGTTAGTACCCTGAAAAATTATTCATCATAAAACCAATAATGCGTATGCAACTGTTGATCGTTAATCATTATGCTACCACTCCTGATTTCCCCGGAGGGACCAGGCATTACGACCTTGCGAAAGATCTGGTGCTTCATGGTCACGACGTAACGATCATTGCTTCAGGGTTTAACTATGCTACACATAAGGAAACCCAAAACTATAACAACGACAAATATCTTACGAGAGAGTATGAGGGTATAAGGTGGATATGGGTAAAAACTCCTCCATATTTTACAAATGGTGTGGCTAGGCTGCGTAATATGATTGTGTTCTCCCAAAGAATAAGAAAGATAATCAAGCATTACGACGTACCCTTCGATATCATCCTTGGTTCTACTGTGCATCCTTTTGCTTCATGGGCTGCTTCCAAAATCGCACAACGACATAAATGCCCTTTTGTTTTTGAAATCCGTGACTTATGGCCGCAAACAATGATTGATAACCACCTGTGGAAACCAGGTTCACTGCAAGCCAGACTCTTCTTTTTTCTCGAAAAATTGACTGTTAAGAGAGCAGATGCTTTTATTATCCTTTCACCTCTTACGAAAACATATCTGGAAGATCGCTACAAAATACCTTCAGATAAGATCGCCCTTATACCTAACGGCACCGCTGTAACTGAGATGAAGAAAAATTTATCCGCTGATAACATCGTGAGATTTATGTATCTGGGAGGGATCGACAAAGTACATAAACTGGATGATGTTATCGCTGCCCTTTCAATCATAAAAGGTGAAAAGAATATCGCTTTTGAGTTTGTTGGTGACGGGAAAGAGCGGAAGATGCTAATAAAAGCATGTGATTCTTACGGAGTTCATTATGTCACCTGGACACCTTCAGTACCTAAAAAGATGGTCCCCGAAATTTTGAGCCGTGCAGATGTTTTGGTATTATCCACTTCAACAGTGATGTATGGCAGTGAAAATAAACTCGCTGAGTATCTGATGGCAGGAAAACCCATACTTACCTATACCCCGGCTATTCACAACAATCCGGCTATTGATCACAACTGTGGCTTGACAGCCTCTTATGGTAATATCAATGACCTGGCAGAAACAATAAGAGCGTTTGCTGCCATGTCTGCTGAACAACGCGCAATACTTGGTAAAAATAGTCGTTCATACGCAGAGAAAAATCTCTCAATACAGATACTGGCAGAAAAGTTCGAAAATACACTGTTGAATATTAGAAAGATATAGTATGGATAATTATCATATAAGACGCTGTACAGGCCGTGACCGCAGATTAGGAAAAGAGATTGCCGGCATGCATAAGTCACTTATCAGTGAAGGCTTTCTGTCGTCATTACCAATGCCGTTCCTTACACTATTATATAAATACCTTATCAAAAGACACATAGTGTTTATTGCTGTCACCGGTAAAGACAGAGTCCTTGGGTTTGTTGCTGCCACGTTACATCCGGAAAAGCTCATGAGAGATTTTGTATTCCGTAATAATCTAAGGATACTCTTCACCCTGGCTCCTGTACTCTTTCGTCGGAGGGTGCTGCGACAGCTTCGGGAAACAAAAAAAACCACATCAATAGATGATGCTACAGAGGCAAATATGCCTGAACTGCTCTCCATCGCTGTTATGCATGATGCCGGGAACAGGGGAGTAGGAGCAGCTTTACTGAAATGTCTGGAGTCGGCACTGAGGGCAGTAAAGGTAAAAAAGTATAAAGTAGTGGCAGGAGAGAAACTGTCACAAGCCAATAACTTTTATGTTAAGCACAATTTTAAAAACATTGACGAGAAAGTTATCCATAATAACGAAATTTCAATAGTATACTGCAAAAAATTGTTTGATGGAGAGGAAAATAAGTAACATGTTGAGCCGGTGGCTCGACAATAACACCAATATCTTCTATTTCTGGAAGGGCAGAGTAGCGTTTTTTGCTATCCTAAAAGCGATGGGTGTGAAAAAAGGTGATGAAGTGATTGTACCTGGATTTACCTGCGTGGTGGTGGCCAATGCCGTCAAATATCTGGATGCCACACCTGTGTATGTAGATATTCAGCAAGAAACGCTCAACCCATCATTTGAAGCGATAAAAGATGCCATTACTGATAAAACAAAAGTTATTGTAACACAAAACACCTTTGGTCTCTCGACAGACACCGATAAAATTGCTGCTTTGGCACGCGATAAAGGCGTTTGGTCTGTTGAAGACTGTACGCATGGTTTTGGAGGCACCTTCAAAGGAAAAGCCAATGGCACCTGGTGTGATGCATCATTCTTTTCCACACAGTGGAATAAGCCTTTCTCTACCGGCATCGGCGGGTTTCTGTTGGTAAATAACCCTGCCTTAATAAATCCTGTTAAGGAAGTTATGCAAGATCTGGAAAAACCTTCGGTAAAGGATGTCTTTATGCTAACGATGCTTATCCGTTTCCAACAGTTGTTTCTTACCACCTGGACCTATTGGGCACTGCGCAGGTTGTACCGGTTCCTTAGCCGGATGAATATTGTGGTAGGCTCCTCAGAAGGGAAAGAGATAACCGGTAATGAAATGCCCCAAAATTACTTCCGGAAAATGAGTAAAGTACAGATGAAAGTTGCCGCCAAAGCGATAAAAAAATTTGATGCCTTATTCTCTGAACGCAAAGCTGATGCCATTATCTATACAAGGTTTTTGGAAAAAAACAACAAATATCATGTAAAACAAAAACTCCATAAAGACCATGCTTTTTTAAAATATCCTGTTTTAGTGAAGAACAGATCTGTCTTCGAAGAGAAAGCAAGAAAAGCGAAAATAGAACTCGGTGATTGGTTTTGTTCACCACTGCACCCCGTTAAAGAGAACCTTTGTCAATGGGATTTCTTTGACGAAAAAACACCTGTTGCTTCAAAAATCAGCAAACATGTCGTAAATTTACCGCTTGGGAGCAATGCTACTGAAAAAGTTATCAGTTTTTTAATCCGTAATATCGATGACCTTATGTAAACCATCCCCTGATGTTTAAAAGTGAAAAAACATATAAAATACTAGTACTGGTACTCTTTATCGCACTTGCCGTTTCGTTGCCGTTGTATAAAAAACTCTCCCTCTCTTTCGTTTGGCTTATATTGCTCCTATGGCTTGCTGAAGGGAATTTTAAAGAGAAGTACAAGCGTTTTGTTTCTACCGGAAATGTTTTCGTTAGAGCTGCTTTTCTACTCTTACCCTTACTCTACCTTGCCGGAGTTTTCTATTCTGCCAACCTTGATCAGGCTATGTTCAGAATAGAACAAAAGGCATCGTTGCTCTTAATACCCATTGTGTTGTTTTCATTTCATCCGGTTATAAAGACAAAAGAGTTTTTTATTAAAATTATGTATTCTTTTATCTTTGGCATCATTACTGCCGGTATGATATGCCTTATCAGAGCATTTTTAAGATATCAGGAAACAGGATCTCTGCTTGTGTTCTATTACTCCGAATTTTCAATGTTCCATCACCCAGGCTATTTTGCATTATATGCTGCGGTGGCTGTTGCAGGTTTACTCTATATTATTGATTGTTGCTGGAAACGGTATAATATTTTGATAAAATCGTTTTTGATCTCGGCACTGCTCTTAATTTTGGTTTTTACCTTCTTGTTAAGCTCTAAAGCCGGGATATTGTCTGTGTTAATAGTATTTGCTGTTGCCTTTCTTGTTATCGTCGTTGTTAGAAAAAAATACCTCTTCGCATTGATTGCTATCCTCGCCTTGATAATATTAATATTGGCTGGCACTATGATTTTTTCTTTCGCAGGAGATCGGTTTTTAAAGAACAGCCTGACAGAGAAAAATATGGAAGCATCACCGGATGGGGTGGGGGTAAGGCTCACGGTATGGAAATCCAGTTTAAGTGTGATAAAAAAATACCCGCTTTTTGGTGTTGGAACAGGTGATTTTAAAGATGTTATGGCTAAGGAGTATCTTAGAAGCGCTCCTGTAATGCAAAAAGTTGGCTTTAGAAATGCACATAATCAGTTTCTTGAAACTACGGTAACCCTGGGAATAACCGGAGGCATTGCGCTGATGCTTTGGCTTTTGGTCCCTTTCAGACTCGCATTTCATAAAAACCACTATTTTTATTTGAGTTTTCTTTTAGTCATATTTTTTAACTTCCTCGTGGAATCAATGCTTGAAACACAGTCAGGTATTATGTTTATCGTCTTTATGCACACCTGGTTCTTTGTAATATCTGATAACATTGATATACGTTGGTAAATGTTGTATTTATAACACAATATTTGTAATTTTATTTTTTTTTTTAAAACCATCAGGTGGGTTGACCACTCCCTGAAGCGC
>JAVVFR010000162.1:0-4708 GCA_032250595.1 Bacteroidales bacterium
GTCATTACAATGTGGTATCACGGGATTAACCAATTCGGGCAAGACAACGCTGTTCAACTCTTTATCGAAGACCCGTGCTGAGGCAACGGCCTATGCTTTCAGTGCTTCCAAATCTAACGTAGGGCAGATAGCAGTGCCTGACCGGCGGTTACAGAAGCTGGAGTCGCTACAACCTACTGAGCGTATTGTGCCTACTATAGTAGAGATTGTCGACATCCCCGGCTTAGCTAAGTGTGCCAGTCGTGGCGAGGGTGTCGGAAATAAGTTTCTTGGTGATCTGCGTACCACCGATGCGATCATCCATGTGCTACGGTGTTTCGACGATCCCAATCTGCCCCATGTAGAGGGTTCTGTTGATCCTGTGCGTGATATGGAGCTGGTAGCGTTTGAGCTGCAGGTCAAAGACCTGGAATCGATTGATAAGAAGCTCCAACGTCAGGAGAAGCTTATCAAGGCCGGTGACAAACAGGCCAGGCAAGCTGTTGAAGTGTTGAAGAAATACAAGGCACATCTGGAGGATATGCAGCCTGCTGATACTGCCCCGGTGACAGAAGAGGAGCAACTCTTTGTGAAAGACCTTACCCTCCTGACCATGAAACCGGTACTCTTTGTGTGTAATGTAGATGATGCCTCGGCAACCGTGGGTAACAGACATGTTGATGCTGTGCGCCAAGCCCTCGAAGGACGGGTATGCGAGATGCTGGTCATCGCTGCTGAACTGGAAGCCGAGATAGCCGAGCTCGACGATGAAAAGGACCGCGAGGCGTTTCTGCACGATGCCGGACTCGCAGAACCCGGTGTGAACAAGCTTATACGCACTGCATACCAATTGCTTAACCTGAAGACTTTCTTTACAGTAGGGCACAAAGAGATCAGGGCGTGGACAATAAAGGCCGGTATGACTGCCCAACAAGCGGCCGGAGTGATTCACTCCGACCTCGAAAGGGGATTCATTAGAGCGGAAGTGATGAAATACAACGATTTTGTTGAACTGGGATCAGAACAAGCCGTGAAAAATGCCGGGAAGTTTCATGTGGAAGGGAAAAATTATATCGTCGATGATGGGGATATCCTCCATGTACGTTTTAATGTGTAACCGCTGTTAGTCTTGTTGGTGTTGTTGTTGTCGTAATCTCGAACGACAATGTTGCGTAACATCACTGATATTCTCCATTCCCAGATCTTCCGCCTCAATCCAATCGGCACATGCTTTGTCATCCTCATCCATATAGGACCATAGATAACCCCTGTTGGCCCATGCCTTGGCATAGTCGGGACGTAATTCAATAGCACGGTTAAAATCTTCCATAGCCCGGGAGAACTGCTTCATGTTGGTATAACAGCTGCCACGTAAGTAGTAGATCTCGAAATTTTCAGGATCCAGCACAGCGGCTTTGTCAAGGTCTTCTATCGCGTCAGTATTTAGTGAATATGCCATATTTTTTTTTGCACTCTTTATAAGCCTTTTTGCCTCTTCGGATTTATCAATACACCCGGAAAGTGCCATTATTATTATACCTGTTAATATGCTATTAAGTAAATGGTTTCTTCTCATAATATCAATTTTTTTGTTGAGCTCTATTTTTTTTATCGTTGCGTTTCTCTAAACCACCGTTGATATATACGGCTGTTCTGTTCGTGTTGCGCATTGGTTTTCGCAAAAGCATGCATAGCGTTGATACCGGGTTTTGCGCAGTAGAACATATATTCATGTTGTTCATAATCAAGCACTTTGTCGACAACATAAGGTTCCACGGCACATATCGGCCCGGGTGGCAAACCGTGATGAGCGTATGTGTTGTAGGGTGATGGATGCTCCAGATGACGATAGAGGATACGTGTCAGCGAGAAATCACCCCATGCGTATTTCACCGTAGGATCAGCTTGCAGCTTCCATCCTTTGGCCAGCCGGTTGACCAATACCCCGGCCATACGCGACATCTCTTCGGGATGGTTGGTCTCCTTCTGTACAACAGAGGCCAATACCATCACCTCTTCCGGTGTCATACCCATTGAGGCTGCCTGCTCCCGGCGTGCCGGAGTCCAGAACTTTTTATACTCCCTTTTCATCCGTGACACCACTTCAAAAGGGCTGTCAGTCCACCAAAACTCATACGTGTTCGGAAGAAACCACGCAATGAGCATGTCGGAGCTTACCTCCATTGAATCCAGAAAACCCTCATCTGTAACGGTTTGCATAAACATCACTGAGTCGAAGAAAAAGTAGGGTGTTATCTTTCGCGCGATATCTTCCATCCGGTTGGCGTTGTTGAAGATAACCCGTACAGGTTCCTGGCTGCCGGAGCGTAACATGTTGATTAGGTAATAGTTGCTCATGCCGGGAGTGATAAGATATCGGCCGGGCTTGATATGTTCAGGATACTTTTTTATGTGGGCTATGCATGAGAAACTGTTTTTGTTTTTCAACAGTTTCTCTTGTTCCAGTAAGGCAATCACATCATCGTAATCAGCACCGTGAGGTATATGCAGATAATAGTTGCCGGAAGGTGAAGAAAGGGTAGTATTGGATTTGAAAACATAACACCACGCCGTTATAGCAAGAGCGATACCTGCAAGCAATAAGACAAGAAGCAGCACAACTGATTTTTTCTTTATTTTTATCATCTTAATATGAATTTTTTGCGATGGTATACATTGGCTATGTGCCGGTGTTTTTTTGTCTGAATTGTATTATAAGAAATGCTGTAGTATATACTCGTTGATCCATGTTTTGTTATATCTGAGCCACTCTTTTTTTTCTCCGCATACAGCGAACCCTGCTTTTGTAAAAAGGCGCAGGCTGGCCTGGTTGTTTGCCGCAATGTTGCAAAAAAGCTGATGCATCTCTAATTCTGCAGCACAATAATTGATAATAAGTTGCAGCATGGCAGCGGCATATCCTTTTATCCGGTAACTGTCGATGACCATAATACCTACTCCTGCTCTCCGATGGTGTGGATCGAAGTCGAAAAGGTCGATATGGCCTATTAGTCTATCTTGTTTTTTCTCTACAGCCATAAAACGCGCTTGCTTTGCTTCGTAGATATCCTGTTTGGCACTAAGGATATACTGTTCAAGGGAAAACCTAGATACAGGGGTATGTGCATTGCTGAGTAAACGAACGGAAGCATCATTCTCCCAGAGGAAAAGCTGGTCGAGATCTTCTAATTCGGGTGCACGAAGTAATATATTTTCATTCTCAATCACGGGTCAAAGATAATAAACTCCTGTGAATGTCAATCTAACATCTCCTTTTAACTCGATGTTGCTATAGTGTGATGTTCTTTTCTTGAATGATACGTTGAGTTGGCCTCCACGGGTGTTGACAACGATGGAATAATCACCATCATTTTTTTTATGTACCGAAGCAATGGCAGCAGCGGTTACGCCTGTACCACATGATAATGTCTCAGCTTCCACCCCACGTTCATAGGTCCGTACATAAATGTTGCTGCCCTGCTGTTCAACGAAATTTACATTAACCCCGCCGGGCTGCCACGATTGTTGCATAGCACGACCGAGTGACGCTACATCCACCCCGTCGATACTGTCAAAAAAATGCACCACGTGGGGTGAGCCGGTATCCAAAAAGTATGCTGATCCCTGTTCATCAATAGATTCTACATCGCTCATCTGCAGTATTATTGTGTATGTATTGCCCGGATCATCATACTGCTTGATCTCGCCATTATGTATGCCGTCAACAGCATTAAAAACAATAGTATCTTTTGTTAATCCATGGGCATGCAGAAATGCAATAAATGCTCTGCCCCCGTTGCCACACATTGTAGCTTCGTTCCCGTCGCTGTTGAAATAGCGCATGACCGGTGTGGAAGCAGGCTGTTCCAGTAAGATAAGCCCATCAGCACCAATACCTAAGTGCCTGTTGCATAACAGAGCAATATCATTTTTGTTGCCATGGAAAATTTTGTTACGATTGTCTATCAGCACAAAATCATTACCGGTAGCTTCATACTTATTGAAAGGGATCATGTGCGACATAATTTATGGTTGTTTTTTAAAAGGCAGGTAGTCATCGTGTATACGCAACAGATAGGTAGTTGTTTTTGTTTTCAGCAGCAGTTTGTCGTCTTCTTTTGTGAGGGTGTAGTGGCCGGAAGGGGAGAGGCCGAAGAGGACAATCTTTTTTTTCAGTACTTTATATCCTTTGTAGTTGACCGGCGACTCCCAGAATTCGAGAATATACGTATTGTTTGTGCCGGTGAGTTGGCTGCTGCTTTTGGTGAGTGATGCGAGAGCGCTGTCGGCAGGGGTGTCAGTACTTGTTTCTTCGATGAGCAGGATGGTTTTTTTAGCTAGCATGCGGTCCCTTCTTACAGGTGCGTCGATATCTGCCATGGATGTATCAGCAAAAGCATGGCTGGTGTCGGTAACAAGATGATTGTTTAATGTGTCATTAAACAGGGTGTCGGTTTGTAATAATTGACTGCTCGTATCTGTTTCAGGGATCGTTTGGTTGTACCCTTGCCTGCTTGTCTCCTCCTGAATTTCTTCCGGGAGTGTCATCTGAACAATATTGGTGCGGTTGGGAATGGCTCTCTTTTTATACAGCACTTGATTTAGGAAGAATCCTGACACAATGCCCGTAGCGAAAATCAGGATAAAGGCAATAATGTTTTTATAATGAAATATTCTATTTGTCAATGGTATTTATATTTTGAATTTCGGGGGAAAAATAAGGATTTTT
>JAVVFR010000163.1:0-4681 GCA_032250595.1 Bacteroidales bacterium
CGCCCTGGTGCGGGCAGCTTCCCTCCAGGGCGTGCAGCCCGCCCGCGGTGGACAGTAAACAAACGCTATCTCGACAATGATAATTTTGTCAGAAAAAGCATGATTGAAAAACCATTTACCCCTACGGAAGCCGATAAAATGATCATGAACGACGATGGACACTTTCGGGTATTGAACCTCACCGTTGATGTCTTTAATGATGCCAGTGTCTCTTACTTTCATAACTCTATCGGTGGATACAGCGCTGTTAAGATGAAACGGTACCAGGAACTCTTCACTTACCACCGGCCATATACCCGTGGAGGCAATTATAAAATCCTCGATATGCTTAATACCAAATGGATTATCAACGCACAAGAGGGACAAGCACCCATGGCGATCCCAAACGAGAACCCGCTTGGCAATGCCTGGTTTGTGCAAGATATAAAATGGGTCAATAACCCTGATGAGGAGTTTATCTTTATTGGTGATGCATCCGTTGTCACACCAATAGATGAAAATGCTATCGTAAAGGTTGGCGAAAAAATGATTAATGGAGATACCGTCTCAAACTATATCCCTATCAGCATCACTACCAAACAGTTTGCCGACAGTGCTTTTGACATGGCACTAGGAAATTATCCCATGCCTTTTAATAATGAATTTATCTTTGGTAAAAAAGCAAGTGACACAGCAGAGAACTACATCCGCATTGGCAATCCGGATGTAGCACCCATTATAGCAGACTATCACTTCAGCGCCAAAACAGTTTATATGTTTGAGCCAGAAACGACTGCTGTGATAGATAAAAAGTGGAAGAGTTTATTTGATGACGTAACTCCATTGTATGACTCTACTGCTTCCATTGTACTGGTAAACCACAAGCTGAACCACTTAACCTACAAGACAAAAGCTTCTCATGACCAGGTGGCTGTTTTTTCTGAGATATTCTATGACAAAGGATGGAAAGCATATATAGACGGAGCGCCTGTGCCACATGGACGAGCCAACTGGATCCTCAGGACAATGCCAGTACCTGCAGGGGAGCATATAATTGAATTCAAATTCGACCCAAAAGTGATGCAGTACGACAAATGGGGGCTTGTGGTCTCTTTTATCATCATTATCATTACCTTAGGTGGCTTATATATGGCGTATCGCAAACGGGAGACAGCTGCTTTGGAAGAGGATAATTCTTAAACAGTAGCGCATGAAAAGGGTCCTTATCTTAACATATTACTGGCCTCCTTCAGGTGGCCCCGGGGTGCAACGCTGGGTGAAATTTGTTAAGTACCTGAAAAAATACGGATGGGAGCCGGTGGTGTATGCTCCAAAAGATGCTGACTATCCCCTGTTCGACCACTCTTTCGACAAAGAGATACCCGATGATGTTACTGTTCTTAGAAACCCTATATGGGAGCCATATACTGTATACCGAAAGTTCACCGGGAGGAAACCCGGCTCCTCTTTCAATGCGGGTGGTTTTATCTCCGACGACAAGACAAAAACATGGAAAGAGCAGTTGGCGTTGTGGATAAGATCAAACTTCTTCATCCCTGATGCCAGAAAATATTGGATACGACCTACCGTACGCTTTTTGAGCCGATATCTGAAAGAAGAACCTGTTGACCTTATCGTGTCAACAGGCCCACCCCACAGCCTCCACCTGGCAGCATTGAAATTAAAAAACAATACTTCCCTGCCATGGATCGCTGATTTCAGAGACCCCTGGACAAAAATATACTTCTATCCCGACCTGCTGCTCACTAAAGCAGCAGACAACAAACATCACCGACTGGAAAAAAGAGTGTTACAACAAGCCGAATGTATTGTTACTGTTGGAAAAAAAATTGCTTCAGAGTTCAGGGAGATGGGAGCAAAAAAGGTAGAAGTGATCACCAATGGTTACGACCATAAAGATTTTGAAGATGTCATCCCGATAACCAGCGACCATTTCCGTCTTGTGCATACCGGGAATATCAACACTACCAAGAACCAAAAAAAGCTATGGAAAGCCATCGCTGAATTAAAAAACGAACATCCGGGCTTTGCTGAATCCTTGAAGATAGTGCAGGCGGGGAAGGCAGATGTTAGTGTGTATGCCGATATTGAAGAATACCAACTCTCTGACAACTTCGATTACCTGGGTTATCTTAATCACAATGAGATTGTTCGGTTGCAAGCCGGTGCTTCTGTCTTGCTCCTTCTTATCAGCGACACACCCCATGCCAAAGGGGTGCTTACCGGGAAACTTTTTGAATACCTCGCGGCAGGGAAGCCTGTTTTAGCTATCGCTCCACTCGACAGCGACCTCGCCGAGATCATCAACAGCAGCCATGCAGGAGTCGTGGTGGATTTTAATGATAAAACAGGGATGAAAAAAGCATTGGAGCATTTCTACCTTCAATATAAAAAAGGGACCCTTGCTATAGCATCAGAAGGAGCTGAACAATATACCCGTATGAACCTCACAAAAAAAATGGCTGCAGTAATGGATGACATTGTAGCTGAACAGAGAGCCGATAAATAAAATATTACAATGGCAACAAAACCCTGCTGAGAGAAAGAGTGATTATAATATCAACCGGATTACCTCAAAAGCCTCTGCATACTCCACATTCACTTGTACACCTCGAGTTTTAGCGAGACTCTCGATAAATTCCTGTGTAGCATAATAACGGTGTTTCTGTGACTCATACGCTTGCAGGGCGTGTACTTTCTTTCCAACATCATTCTTTGAAAGCTTTATAAAACACTGGTTGTGAAACGTAAGGTTGTTCCACGGTATCTCATACCCCAGGATAGTAGTTTGCTTAAATGCACGCATCCCTTCAATAGCCACAGTAGCATGGTCCTGGTGCAAGTCATTGGGTGAAGGCATCAGCACCAAATCAGGGTCTATCTCACTACGCATCTTCACAAGCTCTTCCAATATGTCTTGACGTACATAATTAAGCTTACGCACCGTAAAACCAAAGATTATGAGGTTCTCGGGCTTAATACCAAGTCGTTTGGTAGCCTCTTTAACCTCGGTAGCCAGGATATCCCTGTTCATCCCGTCGGGAACCGACTCTCTTGCCGTGCTGAACGCCGCATAATAAACATTGCTTCCTTCACTGACAAAACGAGCTATCGTACCACCAGCACCAAACTCACCATCATCAGTATGGGGTGCTAATACCAATATATTTTTAAACTTCTGTTGCATAATAACTCCTCCGTATTGATTTATGACCGCAGTGTATCCCGCAGTATCTTCCCACTCTGCGTCTTTGGTATGACTTTATGATAAGCAAACACCACCGGAATCTTATAAGACTCCAGATGCTTGCGTAAATATTGCACCATAGCATCCTCAGATGGTGCTTCATGACCGGGCTCCGGTACGATAAATGCTTTGATAACCTTACCACGTATGCCTTTAGGGTCATTAATAGCGATACAAGCGCTCTCCCTGATATCGTTATGCCGGTTAATCGCTGTCTCTATCTCCACAGGGGATACTTTTTTTCCGCCAATATTGATAATATCATCTTTTCTTCCTTGCAAAACAATATATCCATCTTCATCACGGTAACCGATATCACCGGTGGTGAGCCATCCCGCCTGCATCACTTCAGCAGTTCTCTCTTCATTCTTAAAATACCCTTTCATCAAAACATCTCCACTAACCATAATATTTCCTGTTTGGCAGGGCCTCAGCCTGTTGCCCTCGTCATCCATAATCTCTATTACCATATTCGGACTGGGTTTTCCCAGCGTATGGAGTTTCTCTCTGGATGCGTGAAATTCGATAAACATATTGGCAGCAGCTTCCGTTAACCCATAGTGCATACATATCTTTGTGTTTGGCAGCAGTTCCATAATAAGTTTCTTATCCTCCAACGGCATAGGGGCGCTGCCAAATTCAATGTATTTCAACTGATGGCTGTATTCTGACAGTTTTCCTTTCGTGAGTTTATTGAGCACAGAAAATCCTGCAGGCACCATACAGATACCGGTTGCCTTATGCTTGTCGAACGCATCGAAAATATCAGCAGGCCGCATAAACCCTTCTACAAGCACTGCGGTGGCACCAAGCATCATATTGGTTCTGAGCCGGCGTAGCCCGAAAGCATGAAAGAGTGGCAATGGAATAACCTCGCAGTCTCGTTCATCATTACCGATAAACATGTTGGTATTAACAGCCCCGGCAGTGATATTTCTGTGGGTAAGCATCACTCCTTTTGGATTGCCGGTAGTACCGGTAGTGAAAAGAACATCGGCCATATCGTCGGAAGAGATTATCACATCCGGTGTGAAAGATATGGCATCAAGGTCATTGAGTAACTCAAGAGGGAGGTATGATAATCCGGCATCACCGTAACTTTCAGGAAGTAACAATACGGCCGGGTTAATAAGGTGGTGTATATATGTCACCTTCTCTCCGGCCAACTTCAGATCAAAAGGCACTGCCACTGCACCCAATAGATGTGCAGCGAAATAAACGAAAGCAAACTCAGGAGATTTTTTAGCACCGAACATCACATAATTTCCCTGTTGCACGCCTCGGTCATGCAAAAACTTTGCAGTGGATTTTATTCGCATGGCCAAGGTATGATAGTCAATTGTCTGCTCACCAAATATCAGCGCAGGTTTCTTCGGAACAGTCAACGCATGCTTCAGCAAAGCATCAACTATAATTATACTATTATTCATTAAT
>JAVVFR010000001.1:0-27217 GCA_032250595.1 Bacteroidales bacterium
TTACTTTCCAGTCTGCAACAGGTGACAGTACTGATGTCACAGTTCAATATGCTGCCACATCCTCCACTGCTAACTGGGTAATTGGCCTGGAAAATATCAATTACCTGACATTGAAAAATATGACTATCAAAGCCAATGGCAGCTCCTATGGAAGAGTATTGGTTATTAATGATGATGTAAACTATCTGGATGTTTCCAACTGTGCAATTGAAACATCAATCGCTACATCCTCCAATTTCGTTCCTATCTATGCAAATGGCAGTAGCGATAACTATAGTTACAATACCATACAAAATAACAAAATTTTTGGTGGTTATTATGGTATCTACTGGTATGGTAATTCATCCAACTATAATATCAATAATACTTTTATCAATAATGATATTACTGACTTCTACTATTATGGTATTTATCTTTACTATAATGATAATGCAATATGCCAAAACAATCAACTCTCCAATTCATCTGCCTCCGGAACAGTTTATGGCATATACCCATATCACACATACAACTCTTCCTATATAAACAATGTGGTAATTGTTGGTGGCAGTTCTACTTCATATGGAATGAGATTATATTATGGTGACAATAATATTGTTGACAACAACATAGTAAATGTTGGTGGTACTACTTCTTATGGTATCTATGATTACTATAATGACCATGCCACCATCACCAACAACCAGGTCACCCTTGCCGGATCATCCACACATTATGGAATTTACCACAGAGGTATCGGCACAGCCCTCAACCCTAACCTTATTGCCAATAATACTATAAATATGATAGGTACAGGCACCAGTACTTGGTACGGAATGTATCTTTACTATAGTGACACCACAAATATATATCATAACACTGTAAATATAGAAGGTGGAAGCACTACTTCTCGTGGTATTTATGTAAGTCAGGGTAGCAATATAAATATTCTCAACAACATCCTCAGTCTACCGGGTGGCGGCTACGCTATGTATATTTCAACAACCGCTGCTATTGCTAACAGTAATAACAATGTATTGTACACTACCGGTTCCAGCATCGGTTACTGGGGTGGTGCTCAAACGGCCCTTACCGACTGGCAAACAGCAACAGGTTTTGATGCCAACTCTGTAGATTTCAATCCTGCTTTAGCGGCACCCATGCTTAATGATCTTACCCCTTTGAATATTGCTGTTGATAACATCGGCACTCCTATTCCAACCATAACTATGGATATTTTTGGTACTCCAAGGTCTGCCACCACTCCGGATGCAGGAGCGATTGAGTTTACCGGATTGGCAGGGGACCTTGCCACAATTAACGGAATACTCAAAAATGGGGATTGTTTAAGCAACAATGACAGTGTATTTATTACCGTAAACAATCTATTTGGGAACACTGTAGATTTCTCTGTGAATCCACTGACAGTGGGCTGGGAAGTCACCGGGCCTGTTAACTCCAACGGTACCATCACTGTAACTACAGGCACACTGGCTGTAGCCAACGATCTTCTTATTGGAGGCGATGGTGTTGACATGTCAGCAACGGGAACCTATACCCTTACCGTTTATGTACAACCCAACACCGTCAACAACTATAGCGGAAATGATACCTTGAATAATATCTTTACACTGGAAATTATAGATCCTTTCTTTGTAATCCCAAAATATATCGAGATAACCAACCTCGACAGTACCATTGTTGAACTGACTGCACAATCGACGTTCTTTCCCGGTGGAGCATTGTTACTAACCGAGATTTGTCAATATGCCGCTTCTTCAACAGGCCAACCCGCTAGTGGAAAGCCTTCTTATCTTGGCGATGACTATCTGGAGATCACGGGTGTTCCAAACTCAGATCTTAGTGGTTATTCTATAGAAAAATGGACATCGTCCGGCACATCACCTAATGTTTTCCATACTTTCCCGTCAGGCACAACATTAAGCCCTGCCGGCACTTACCTTGTAAGTACATACCAGGGAACCACCTCGCTTGGTGATTATCACCAGGCAGCTGATGTTGCTTCCAGTTATGGTAGTTCTACCAACAGTATCAATATCATAAGGGATGCTTCAGGTAATATCGTTGATGTAGTGCTGTATTACACCGGCTCCACCATCCCTGCCAATGCAGGCGTTACTACTGAATGGACCGGTCCCGGAGTCAATGGATCATCATCATGGGGGATCAGACTTGCAGGCCCTGATACAGATGATAACACCAACTGGATAAAAGATACCCAGGATCCAAATGTATTGAATGCCGGGGTCCCATTGCCCTCTGCCGGTAATATCTCAGGCTTCACATGGAGTCATAACAGTGTGGTTACCAGCACCAAACCTGATACCATTGTTGGCCCTTTTACTACCAATGGATTGTACGAATATATAGCCAGCTATAATACTCCTTGTGGCATACTTACTGACACTGTTAAGATCAATGTTATCATTCCTCCTTACGATGCAACTATTGCAGAGATATTACCCAATACCGAAGGCTGCGGACTAGGTCAGGAAGCTATTGGAGTGAAGATTGCCAATCGTGGAAGCATGTCAATAACTAGCAATTTAACTGCCTCTTATATGATAGCCGGCGGCTCCTCTGTTGTTACAGAGCCCGTTATTACAACAATAAACTCGGGTGATACGATCAACTTTACGTTTGCCACCCTGGCTGACTTCAGTGTGACCGGTGCAGATTCGTTATTCCATATTATTGCATGGACTAATCTCTTAAATGACACTATCCCTGCAAATGATACTGCAACCAGTGAAGTGAATTCACTCCATATCCCTGTTCCTCCTGTTGTCAATGATATGGCTATCCCAACAGGAACACAGGCAGTGATAGCTGCTACCAGCAGTTATGATATTAACTGGTATGAACAAGCTACGAGCACTGTTCCTTTATATACTGGCCCGGTATATACAACACCTGTTCTTAACAATGCAACAACCTATTGGGTTTCTGCTTCTTCAGGCATACAGGTACCAGGCCAGCTTACAACACAGTTTACCGGAGGAACCTCTTGCGGAGGTGGTTTCATGATTGATGTTACAGCTCTTTCAAGCGATATTACTATAAATGCTTTTGACCTCTATCCTGCTTCATCAGGTACAGAAACTGTTAACGTTTATTATAAACAGGGAACCTATAATGGTTTTGGTTCTGACCCGACAGCCTGGACACAGGAAGGAAGTTACTCCGTAAACCAGATAGCATTAACTCCTACATTCATGGCACTTAATACCGAAATTGTCATCCCTGCTGGCCAAACGTATGCTATCTATCTTCAATACAATAATGCCTATACTTCGGGATCCTATACAACCTTTAACAATACTGATCTTGAAATATACACTGGCCTGGCCCATTGTAGTGCCTGGGATGCCTGTTGTGAGCCACGTGTTTGGAACGGAACTATATATTATATGGCAGGTGTTGACGGCTGTGAATCACCAAAAGTACCTGTTACCGTAAGTATGGAAGCCACTGCAACTGCTATCACACCTAACACCTCTATTTGTCTTGGTGATCAGATAATGCTGGAAGTAGCCCTCACAGGCTCAACACCTATTACTATGATCGTTACAGATGGCACCAACAATGATACCATCACAGGTATCACCACACCTACAATCGCTATTCCTGTAACACCTACCATTACCACCACTTATTCAGTAGTAGAGGTTATCAATGCTTATGGATTTAGCAATACCAGCACAGCAACAGTTACTGTTACCGTTAACCCGTTACCTGTTGTTACTGCCGACGATGTAGAGATCTGCGACGGAAGTACTGCATTTCTCAATGCTACCGGCAGTGCAGGAACACCGCCTTACAGTTACCAATGGAACAATGCTACTACCTTAAGTAATCCAAATGCTAAGAATCCATTAGCCACTCCATCGGCAACAACAACGTATACAGTTACCATTACCGATGCCAATGGTTGTATAGCAACAGATGATGCTGTTGTTACTGTTCAGCCCGTACCGGTAGCCGATGCAGGCACCGATATAAATATCTGTATGGGTACTTCGGCACAACTTGCTGCTACGGCAAGCGGAGGATCAGGCACTTACTCATCATACGACTGGACACCTGCTGCTACCCTTGACAATGCCACTATTGCCAACCCATTGGCTACTCCATCCGTCACTACTACATACACTGTAGTGGTAACTGATAACAAAGGTTGCCAGAATGCTGATGATATTGTGGTTTCTGTGGTAGATGTTATAGCAGGATCCGATCAGGTCATTTGCTATGGTGCATCAGCCAACCTGGGTGTCACTGTTGCAGGAGGCTCCGGTTCATACACCTACCTTTGGACACCTGCTGCCTCTCTCGATAACGCAGGAATACAGAATCCGGTAGCCACACCTACCGTAACAACAACCTACACTATTGCTGTGACAGACAATGTTCTTGGCATCACCTGTAGTGATGATGTAGTTGTCACCGTGAACCCTTTACCAACTGTTAGCTTTACCGGCCTTGCTGTCGAGTACTGTATCGATGCACCGGCTGTTACGCTGACCGGCACTCCGGCAGGTGGTATATTTACAGGTATGGGTATCAGCGGCACCACTTTCGATCCTGCCACAGCAGGCGTTGGTGGCCCTTATACCATCACCTATACCTATACCGATGCGAACGGTTGCACCAACAGTGCATCACAACAGGTAACAATTAACCCGTTACCGGTAGTATCATTCACCGGACTGGCCAGCGGCTATTGTATTGATGCACCTGTAGTTACACTTACAGGCACTCCGGCCGGTGGTGTATTTATGGGATCAGGTATCAGCGGAAACGATTTCGACCCTGCCACAGCGGGCGTTGGAATACACAATATTACCTACACCTATGCCGATATCAATGGTTGTGTGAATTCAGAGACACAAAGTGTAGAAGTCTACCCACTGCCTATAGCCACAGCTATCCCTGATTTCTATGTATGCCTGGGCTCTCCTGCTCAACTCGATGTTACCGTTACCGGTGGCACGGCACCATACAGCTATCAGTGGACCCCAGCCGACAGTCTTGATGATGCTACATTGAAGAACCCTATTGTTAATAATACAAATTCTGAAACCTATACCGTGGTCGTTACGGATCAGAATGGATGTCAGGCAACAGATGCGGTATATGTGAATGTTATTCCTGATCCTGTTGCGAATGCAGGCAATGATGTGGCTATCTGTTTCGGTGAAAGCACCCAGCTACAGGCATCAGGTGGCGATGTTTATGTATGGAGCCCAACAACCGGACTCAGCAACCCGAATATCTCCAACCCTGTTGCTTCACCAACGGCTACTACCGTTTATTCTGTCACTGTGACCAGCACTTGTGGTACAGCTTCAGACTATGTACTTGTTACTGTGAATCCATTACCGGGTGTTAACCTTGGCTCAGATATCGACCTTTGCTACGGATCATCAGCCAACCTTAACGCTGTAGTGTCCGGTGCAGCTCCATTTGCTTACGCATGGACACCGACAACCGACCTGAGCGACCCAACGATCAGCAACCCTGTTGCTACTCCGTTGAGTAACACCACATACACTGTTCTTGTAACAGATGTAAACGGATGTCAGAACAGTGATGATATCTATATCAATATAAACCCATTGCCAACAGTCAATGCTAAGGTCAATGTGAATGATGAGTATGCATCTGTATGTCCGGGTGGCACAGTAAGTCTTTATGCAAACGCCACACCCTCAACAGTCACCTATCAGTGGTCACCTTCTGCCTATATCAATGGATTCCCGAACAACCAAAATGTAGTTTCTATGCCACTGAGCAGTTCTGTGGACTTCTCCGTTATTGCCACCGATGCTAATGGTTGCAAAAACTATGATACCGTAAATGTATCTGTTATGGATGTTGATGCAGGCGTTGACGCAGAGATCTGTCTGAACGCTTCAACACAGCTTAACGCCGTTGTAACGAATGGAATCACTCCATACAGTTATTCATGGTTGCCGGCTACAGGACTTAGTGATGCTGCTATTGCCAATCCTGTTGCCAGTCCGCTTTCTACTACTACCTATTATTTAACTGTTACCGATGATTATGGCACATCATGTATCGACAGTGTGACAGTAACGGTAAATCCATTACCCTCCGTTACGGTTGCAGATATTGATCTGTGTATTTCTAATTCAGCCATGTTGAATGCTATGGTTACCGGTGGCACACCAGGATACACTTACAACTGGACACCTACCAATGACCTGAATGATCCTACGATAGCGAACCCTATGGCCAGTCCAACTGTTACCACTACTTACAATATTCTGGTAACTGACAGTAAAGGCTGTACTGCTACCGACGATGCCACTGTTACTTTACATGCACTTCCTTCAGTTAACGCAGGCCCTGATGCTATTATCTCATCCGGAGCCAACCATCCATTGATGGCCACAGGATCAGGCGGACAATCACCCTACAGTTACCTGTGGAGCCCTGCTTCTTCATTGTCGGATGCTACCATCCAAGACCCGATAGCATCACCAACAGTAACTACTACCTATACTGTTACCTTGACAGATGTTTGGGGTTGTACTGCTACTGATGATGTAGTGATTTCTACCGTGAATCTGCCTATTGCCAATGCAGGTCCTGACAGAACGATCTGTATCTATGACAGTGCACAGCTTAATGCTTCCGGTGGCATCACTTATGTATGGAGTCCTACTACCGGATTAAGCAATCCGAATATTTATAATCCTATGGCTTCTCCTGCAGTAACAACAACATACACTGTTACAGTTACAGGCCCTTATGGCTCAGCAGTAGACTGGATGGTAGTAAATGTTAACCCACTACCGATCGTAAGCTTTATCGGACTTGGAGGGCCTTATTGTGAAGACGATCCTGCTATTGTTCCTTTGACAGGAACTCCTGCCGGTGGTACCTTCTCCGGCCCCGGAATTACAGGTAATGATTTCTCTCCATTAGCTGCAGGACCGGGCAATCATACTATAGTTTACAGCTATTCTGATCCAAACGGTTGTACTAATACTGACACGAATTATGTCCTTGTAAATCCACTTCCAGTGATTGATGCAGGAACAGATATTGCTATCTGTGCTAACGATAATGCGGTACTTTCAGCTACACCAACAGGATATGTATCCTATAACTGGAACTCCAACTTTGGTATCAGCAGTATCTATGATCCAAATAACAGCACAACTACTGTCAGTCCATATGCTACAACTACTTACACTGTATCGGTAACCGATATCAATGGATGTACCAATAGCGACGATGTGGTTGTAACAGTAAATCCATTACCGGTCGTTACTTCTTCAGGACTTGCAGGCCCTTACTGTATCGACAATCCACTTGTGACCATGACAGGCACCCCTCCGGGTGGGATATTTACCGGCCCCGGTGTAGTGGGTAACGACTTTGCTGCTTCCGCCGCAGGCGCAGGCACTCATGTTATTACTTACACCTATACCGATGCCAATGGTTGTACCAACACCCATGACCAGACCGTTACCGTTAACCCATTGCCGGTTGTTACTTCTACTACCTTCAGTGGTAGTGATATCGTTGATATTGAAGTGCAATATGATTACTTCGCTAATTGGGTTGGTGACGATACTCGATTTGAGATAGTTGATGCTCTGGGAACTCCGGTCTTTTCACATCAGGCAACCGCAGGTAATCAATATTATACTACTTCCCTCACATTACCTGCTGGAAATTACACCTTTAAGGCGTATGATAACTTTGGTGATGGTGGAATAACTTACTATAATATTAATACAACAGATAATACTTACAGTGGTGCATTCACTTATGGTTATTATACAGAGACGCCATTCACCGTTAACGGTGTAAGCCACCATTGTATTAACGGCCCTGTGGTAGTACACAGTGCTACACCAACAGGTGGCATATTCACCGGCAACGGTATTGTTAACACCAATGAGTTTGACCCGGCTGTTGCTGGTGTAGGACAACATCAGATCACTTATACTTACACCGACAGCAATGGATGTACCAACAGCATAGGTGAAATAGCCAATGTAAACGCGTTAACACCCACAACATTCAGTGGTTTAGCTGCAATGTATTGTGTTGATGCTGCTGCGGTTACTTTGACAGGTACTCCTCCCGGTGGCACTTTCAGTGGTACCGGAATTATCGGCAATGACTTTGGCCCTGCCACAGCAGGAGTAGGTATATGGGATATCATCTACACTTATGTAGATGCCAACGGATGTACCAATGCCGACACGCAAACTACTGAAGTAGTTCCTCTGCCGGTCTTGGCCATCACTAATCTGGCTACAGGCTATTGTATTGATGCAGCCCCTGTAACACTAAATGCAACACCTGCAGGAGGCACCTTCAGTGGCAATGGTATCACAGGCAATGACTTTGACCCTGCTGTTGCCGGCGTAGGTGTTCATACAATAACTTACACCTATACAGACGCTAACGGTTGTACTAATACTATAACCCAAAATACTGAAGTACATGCTCTGCCAATAGTGACAATTGTTGGTCTGGATGCAGGTTTCTGCTTAGATGCCACTCCTGTAACTCTTGTAGGATCACCTTCAGGTGGTATCTTCAGTGGAACAGGCGTCAGCGGAAATATTTTCGACGCTTCTGTTGCAGGCGTAGGTGTTCATACTATCACGTATACATATACAGATACTTATGGTTGTGTCAATGACACTTCACAAAACGTAACAGTATACAGCTTACCAACAGCTGATGCATGGAATGATGCACAGATATGTATCGGAGACTCTATCAACCTTTATGTAACAGCTTCAGGCGGTGCATTGCCATATTCATATGCATGGACACCGGTTGCAGGACTTGATGATCCAAATATCGTCAATCCTGTTGCTTCACCGGCATTGAGTACTGTATACACAGTTGTTGTTACCGATGCAAACGGTTGTATAGCCACCGATAGCGTATTTATTGAAGTATCCGATATTCAGATCTCTACTACCGATGTGGATATCTGCTACGGATCTTCAACACAATTAAATATTGCTGTCACAGGAGGTATCGCTCCGTACAGTTATAGCTGGACTCCTGCTGCGGGATTAAGCAGCACCACTATTGTTGATCCGATAGCTGATCCAACAGCAACAACAGTGTATACTGTTATGGTTACAGACAATATTGGATGTACCTCATCAGCAACTTTAACTGTTACTGTTAATCCATTGCCTGTAGTATCCTTCTCAGGATTGGCCATGAATTACTGTATTGATGCTCCTGCAGTAACCCTTACAGGTTCTCCGGCTGGTGGTATTTTCACAGGCCCAGGTATATCAGGAAACACTTTCGATCCGGCTGTTGCAGGAACAGGTACACACAGTATCACCTATACTTATACTGATGCCAACGGATGTATAAACAGTGAGACACAAACCACTAGTGTTAATCCATTACCAACAGCAGCTTTCACCGGCCTTGCCGCAGGCTATTGTGTTGATGCAGCAACTGCTACATTAACAGGTATACCAGCAGGTGGTACATTCAGTGGCCCGGGTATCTCCGGTAATTCGTTTGATCCGGCATCAGCGGGCGTAGGAATACATACTATTATGTATACTTATACCGATGGTAACGGTTGTACAGACAGTTACAGTGAAACTGTTGAAGTGTATGCATTACCTATTGTCACATTGAACACTATCAGCGATATTTGTGTAAATGTTGCCCCTGTTACATTAACAGGAGGTGTTCCAACAGGTGGATTATATAGTGGAACCGGCGTAAGCGGTGGCATGTTCGATCCTGCAGTAGCAGGCGTTGGACAGCATTTCATCACCTATACTTACACTGATGCCAATGGTTGTGTAAACTTTGCTATAGATACTATAACAGTACATGCAACCACTCCACTTACTTTTGCCACACCACCGGCAATATGCAACAATGCCATGCCTTACACGCTTGTTCAGGCAACCCCTGCAGGTGGAATATACAGCGGTCCAGGTGTATCCGGTGGACAGTTTGATCCGATGGCTGTCTCAGGCCCCGGATTATACACACTCACCTATACCTATACCAACACCGAAGGTTGTATTAGTACCATCAATCGTGCTATTACCGTACTTGACACACCAACACCGGTGGCCGGAACTTCAACAACCGTTTGTGCCAACACAACCACTCCGTTGAATGTTACTGTAACAGGTGGCGGTGGATCCTACACTTACCAGTGGAGCCCTGCTTCAAGTATCACTAATGATCCAACAATTGCTAATCCGTTCGCTATACCTTCAGTAACAACTACCTATACTGTTGCTGTGACAGGTGCTAACGGATGTACCGGACATGACCAGGTAATAATAACAACATTGCCATTGCCATCAGTTGATGTAGGACCGGATACACTTATTTGTGCCGGATATGCCTATGTAATACCAACAGTGGTTTCCGGTAATAGCCCGTTTACTTACCAGTGGAATAACACCGCTACATTGAATGATGGCACTATCCAAAATCCAACAGCATACCCAATTAGTAATACCAACTACAGTGTTACTGTTACTGATGCTAATGGATGTGTTAATAGTGATAATCTAACTATTAATGTAGTTTCAAATCCGGTTGCCAATATCTTAAGTCTAAACACTAACTATTGTGTTGACGCAACCCCGGTAACCCTTACAGCAACACCGACAGGTGGCACGTTCACCATTGATGGCGTGGCTGCTACCATTTTCGATCCTGCTGTATTAGGTGTCGGACCTCATACCGTTATTTATAACTACGTAAATACCAATGGTTGTATAGCTGTCGACAGTATGATTGTGACAGTAAGAGACCTGCCATCTGTTGATGCTGGCAGTGACCTGCTGGTATGTGCCGGTAATCCAACCAACCTCTATGCAACACCACTGAGTGGAACGTCTCCTTATTCATACGCATGGAGTCCTGCTGCATCATTGAACAATGCATTTATCCAGGATCCTATTGCTACACCGATGGTAACCACCACTTACACGGTAACATTAACAGATGTGTATGGTTGTTCTGCTACTGATGATGTCACTATTTTGACAACCTCTTTCCCTGTAGCTGATGCAGGTAATAACGACACCATTTGTTATGGTGGATCAACACAGCTTATTGCTTCAGGTGGTAATCAATATCAGTGGGCACCGGCTACCGGACTCAGCAATCCAAATATTGCCAATCCGATCGCATCACCGATTGTTACTACAGTATATACAGTCACTGTTACCAGTAACTGTGGTGTAGCCTTCGACTTTGTTGAGATCTACGTCAATCCGTTACCTGCTGTTTCATTCAGCGGATTAAACCCGGATGTATGTATCGATGATGGCTCGATCACCCTTACCGGTTCACCGGCAGGTGGTACTTTTAGTGGTGTTGGCATCATAGGTAATGTCTTTGATCCTGCAGTAGCAGGTATTGGAGGCCCCTATACCATTACATACGATTATGTAAATCCTAATGGATGTGCTAATCCGGCAACACAAACTGTTACTGTTCATGCATTACCAACCATTAGCTTCAGCGGATTGAACACAAGCTACTGTATTAATGGTACAGCGAGTACACTGACAGGCTCACCGGCAGGTGGCATCTTCTCAGGACCCGGCATCACAGGCAATGTCTTTGATCCGGCAGTGGCCGGTGTTGGAACACATACCATCACTTACACCTATACTGATGGTTACGGATGTGTTAACACAACAACACAGCAGACCACTGTTCAAGGACTCTCCGCTGTGACCTTTACAGGCCTGCCAACAGCGATATGTGCTGATGGCAGTGTAGCTACCCTGTATGGAAATCCATCCAGCGGAGTATTCTCCGGACCCGGCATAATCGGCAATCTTTTCGACCCGGTTATTGCAGGAGCAGGCACACATAATATAGTTTATACTATCTCAGGTAGCGGCTACTGTACTAATGCTGATACCCAAACTGTAATTGTTAATGCACTACCGGTAGTTTCATTCACCGGCCTTGCAGCAGACTACTGTGCAAATGACGGTATTGTTACTATGACAGGAGTTCCTGCAGGTGGCGTATTCACAGGCAATGCAATATCAGCAAATACATTCGATCCTTCAAATGCAGGTGTAGGAACACATTCTATATCTTACGCTTACACCGATGGAAACGGATGTAGCAATAGTACAAGCCAGATAACTACTGTCCATGCACTACCAACATTAACTATCAACGGACTCTCTTCAGTTTACTGTGAGAATGATCCTGCAGTAACACTGTCAGGTACTCCAACAGGAGGCACATTCTCAGGAACAGGCATAACAGGCAACCAGTTTGATCCGGCTGTAGCCGGTGCAGGTGCTCATACTGTCTATTATACTTATACAGACGGAATGGGATGCACCAATACGATTTCACAACTGACTGTTGTTAATGCGCTACCTGCTGTTACATTTGCACCATTAGCACCAGTTTGTGGCGGTAGCAGTTCATTTGCCTTAACAGGTGGAAGTCCAACAGGTGGTTCTTATAGCGGTAGTGCCGTTGTTTCAGGAAACTTTATCCCGTCAGTCGCAGGACCCGGTTCGCACCTTGTTACTTATACCTATACTTCACCAAGTACCGGTTGTTCAAACAATGCTACACAGAATCAGGTCGTTAATGTTAACCCTGTTGCCGATGCAGGCATAGACCAAATCATACCATTTGGTACCAGCACATCACTTACAGGTAATGCTACCGGCGGATCAGGAACATACAGCTATAACTGGACACCAACAGGATCACTGGTGAATGCCAATGTTCAGAATCCAACTACTACCAACCTTACCGCATCTACTATCTTCGACCTTACCGTTACCGATTTAAGTAATGGCTGTCAGGATAATGACCAGGTAATTGTCTCAGTTATTGGAAGTAGTTTAAGTGTCAACATTAATGCTCCGTATACAGCTATCTGTGATGGTGACCAGATCACCTTAACAGCACAGGCTATTGGAGGCAGCGGTGTTTATACTTTCAGCTGGACGTCAACACCAGGAGGAACCTATCCATCGACTCAGGCAATAACCGTTTCTCCACTTGTAACAACAACCTATACAGTGGCTGTAGATGATGGCTATTCTGTTGAAACAGCCAATATCACTATCACAGTGAATAGTCTGCCAACGGTTAGCTTCACCGGCTTACCGGCCAACACTTGTGAAGGCAGTGGTGCTGTGGCCATGTCAGGTAGCCCAACAGGTGGTGTCTTCAGTGGCACAGGAGTTAATGGAAATCTGTTCTATCCTATAATTGCAGGTGTAGGTACACACACTATCACATACACTTACACAGATTTGAACGGTTGTACCAATACAGCTACTCAGAACATTACAGTACATGCATTGCCAACCCTGACTATCTCAGGAATTGGGACTGATGTATGTATCAATGATGCTCCGATAACCGTTATTGTTTCACCACAAGGTGGAATATTATCAGGACCCGGTGTCAATAATAACATCTTTGACCCAACGGTTGCAGGTATCGGAACACATACGATCACTTATACCTATGCTGATAACAACGGATGTATTACATCCACCACACATACAGTAATTGTTCATGGCCTCTCTTCAGTAACATTTACCGGATTAGCCAGTGGTTATTGTAATAACGAAGCTCCTGTTACACTTACAGGATATCCTTCAGGTGGTGTGTTCTCAGGAACCGGTATGATAGGTAATGTATTTGATCCTTCTGTTGCCAATGGTATACGTACTATCACTTATACTTATGCTGACGGATATGGCTGTATAAGCTCAGCATCACAAAGTACTACTGTTTATCACTCACCACAGGCATACTTTGTTGGTCTGGCATCACAATATTGTGAATCTAACGGACCTGTAACACTTCTTGGCAGTGCAGGCGTAGGCGCAGGTACATTCAGTGGCCCAGGCGTAACCGGTAATATTTTTGATCCGGCAGTTGCTGGGGTAGGAACACATGTGCTATACTATTCTTACACCTCTTACTCAGAGAATCCTGCAGGTTGTACAACTGTTGGCAGTGATACAGTAACTGTACTGGCAGCGCCATCAGTTAGCATTGCAGCCAGTTCAACAAGTGTTTGTTTGAACGGCAATGCCATCACATTAACCGGAACACCGTCAGGTGGTACGTTTAGTGGATCAGGTGTAACAGGTAACATATTTGATCCAGCTGCAGCAGGTGCAGGGGTACATACGATCTCCTACACCTTCACTGGAGCAAACGGATGCCCCAACACTGCTACTGTTGATATAACAGTACATGCACTACCAACCTTACAAATCAATGGACTGAGCAGTATCTATTGTATCAATAGTGCTACATCCAGCAATTTGGTTGGTGTACCTTCCGGAGGAACCTTCTCAGGAACCGGTATCATTGGTAATGTATTCTATCCGTCTACTGCAGGTGTTGGCACCCATTGGATCTATTACACCTACACAGACATGAATGGATGTACTGTTGTTGATTCAGCGATGACCAATGTTGATCCGGGTCCATCAACATCATTCACCGGACTTGCTCCTTCTTATTGTATCGACGATGCTCCGGCAACATTGAATGGCAGTGGTAATAATGCAGGTACCTTCAGTGGACCGGGTATGACAAATAATATATTTGATCCTGCCCAGGCAGGTGCCGGTACCCATACCATTACCTATACATTGGTTAGCCAGACAACAGGATGTTCAGGAATCTATACTCAGAATGTTACTGTTAATGCATTACCCACTGTTTCTATTGCAGGACTTGGTACCGACTACTGTATCGATCACGGTAATGTTACCATGACAGGAACACCATCAGGTGGTGTATTCTCAGGAACCGGTGTCGTTGGTAATACATTTAGCCCAACATCTGCCGGAGTAGGTACCTTTACTGTTACCTATACCTATACTGATCCTAATGGATGTACCAATTCATTCGATCAAACGGTTAATGTACATGCATTACCAGTTGTATCATTCACTGGTTTATCAGCTACATATTGTGTAGATGATCCTACTGTATTGCTAACAGGAACACCAAGTGGTGGTGTATTCACCGGCAATGGTGTAGTTGGAAATACATTCGCCCCAGGCCTTGCCCATGCTGGTGTACATGTAGTCACTTATACATATACAGATGGAAACGGTTGTATCGGATCTTACTCAGATACTGTAGAGGTATTTGCTAATCCTTTTGTGGACCTTGGACCTGACCAGGTAATCTGTATCAACCATAAGATCACATTGGATGCAGGTGCAGGATTTGCCTCATACCTATGGTCAACAGGTGAAACTACACAAACCATTCTTGTGGATGGTAGTGTAATAGGTGTTGGACCTAAGACATACTCCGTAACAGTTACCAATAGCCACGGATGTGTTACTGTAGAGTCAATAATCATTACCGTTGATCCTTGTGAGGGAATTGATGAAATTGGTGAAGAAACAGCCATTCGTGTATTCCCTAATCCATCAAGAGGTACATTTAACATCCTGTTCAACAACTTTGAAGATGATGTTACTATGGAAATCCATAATGATCTGGGTCAAATACTTATGACAGATGTCGTAGAGATAATCTCTCCGGTATACGTCAAACAAATTGACCTCTCTACACAACCCACAGGGGTATACTTCATCAGATTGATGAGCAATGATTTAATACGCGTTGAAAAGATCATTATCAATTAGTATTGAATCCCTAAAATAAAAAAGGCTGCCTTACCACAAGGCAGCCTTTTTTTTAAAAAGTATATTTAAAATGTTTTCGTTAATTACTTATTACTAATCGTTAATAAATAAATGCAAAAAATATTTTTCATTATTGTACATTTGTTATGAAAACAAAACCTGTATGAACAGTATGATATCAATAAATCAATTAAAGCGTATTGCCACCCAAATCCGTCGTGATATTTTAAGAATGGTACATGGGGCAGCATCAGGTCATCCCGGTGGGTCGTTAGGATGTGCTGATTTTTTAACAGTGCTCTATTTCTCTGTTATGCAACCCAACGCCAATGATTTTCGTATGGATGGTAAAGATGAAGATATGTTTTTCTTGTCTAACGGACATATTTCACCCTTGTTTTACAGTGTATTGGCACGATATGGTTACCTCCCTATAGAAGAATTAAGTACTTTCAGAAAAATTGGCTCACGATTACAGGGTCATCCTGCTATTACTGATCATCTTCCAGGGATAAGGGTTGCAAGCGGTTCACTTGGACAAGGGCTGTCGGTGGCGATCGGAGCTGCTCTGGCTAAAAAACAAAACAATGACAATAAACTTATTTATTGCCTTTGCGGTGATGGAGAACTGCAGGAAGGACAGATATGGGAAGCAGCGATGTTTGCTGCACACCACAAGGTAGACAACCTGATATTAACAGTTGATTATAATCGTAAGCAAATCGACGGTGCAACAGATGACGTTATCTCATTGGGTAACCTTGAAGCAAAGTGGCACGCTTTCGGATGGGAAGTGATATCATGCAACGGTAATGCAGTAGATGAACTCCTTTATACCCTCTCACATGCTAAAAAGTTATCAGGCAATAAAAAACCTGTGTGCCTCCTTATGAAAACCGAAATGGGAATGGGAGTTGATTTTATGACCGGCACGCATAAATGGCATGGCGTTGCACCCAACGACGAAGAATTGCAAAACGCATTAAGCCAGTTAGAAGAGACGATGGGAGATTATTAATAGCAAATAAATTATAATCAAAATGACAGAATTACGTTTTTCTTAGCAACGATATTTCACAATTATGATAAAATATACCACTGTCGTACTTTTTATTGTTGCTTTCGGGTTCAATATTTCTGAACCACTCCATGGACAAAACAGGGAAAGAGAGGTCCCGCTCAACAGGGTATTAATTATTTTTGATGCCTCCAATTCTATGTATGGCTATTGGCAAAGTGACCGAAAAATAACCATTGCACGTAATCTGCTGGTGCGGTTAGTGGATAGCTTGAAAAATGTTGATAACGTTGAACTGGCACTACGTGTGTATGGTCACCTTAAATACTACCCTCCACAGGATTGTGACGACACCAAACTGGAGGTTCCCTTTGCACCATCAAACACTGAACGGATCAAAGATAAACTAAAGTCTATTGTCCCAAAAGGAACAACTCCTATTGCACGATCACTTGAAGCAGCAGTTAATGACTTCCCTCCGTGTGACAACTGCCGGAATATTATTGTGCTCATCACCGATGGGATCGAAGAGTGCGATGGTGACCCTTGTGCTGTATCCAGACAGCTGCAGAAATCCGGAATAATATTAAAACCATTTATTATTGGTATCGGACGCGACTTCAAAGCCGACTTCGATTGCGTTGGAAAGTATTTTGATGCCTCCAGTGAACATCTCTTCAGACAAGCATTGAATGTTGTTATTTCCCAGGCTCTAAACTCAACCACAGCACAAGTGAACCTATTGGACGATTATAACAGGGCACTGGAGACAAACGTTGCCATGACACTCTATGACCATTTCTCAGGAGAAGTAAAGTATAATTTCATCCATACCCTAAACAGTTATGGAGTCCCTGATACCATAGTTATTGATCCACTTACTATTTACGATATTGAAGTGCATACCATTCCCCCGGTGAGAAAAGACAGTGTTAAGCTGCTTGCAGGAAAACATAATGTTATTCCTATTCCTACTCCACAAGGCTTCCTGGATTTACGGGTCGGCGGAACGAATCATCTGTATAAAGACCTGTTATGTATAGTGAAACAACCCGGTATTGAAACTATTTTACACGTTCAGCCTTTTAATGCAAAAGAGAAATACCTTACCGGCTTATATAATCTTGAAATCCTTACTCTGCCCAGAATTGTCCTTGATGCCATTGAGATAAAACAGAATCATACTACGGAGATAGTAATCCCTGTTCCGGGCCTGGCAAGAATTTCTTATCCTGCCAGAGGATTTGGTAACCTGTTCTGGAAAAATGGTAACACGCTGATTAATATCTACCGGCTCAACGAAAATGCAACCAGCGAATCAATAGTTTTACAACCGGGTGAATATAGTATTGTGTTTAGAGCTAAGTATGCACCACGTACATATCATACAATATATAAGTCTTTTACAATTGATTCAGGAAAATCAACAAATGTTCAAATAAAATAGCAAAAGGGTGAGAAAAAAATACAGTTATACTGAAAAAATTGACACGCGTTCAGGTTTTGGTGACGCATTGACTATTTTGGGTGAAAAGAACGATAAAGTCATAGGATTATGTGCAGATCTCACAGGATCGTTGAAAATGAATACATTTAAGGAATGTTTCCCTGACAGGTTCATTCAGACTGGCATTGCAGAAGCCAACATGATTGGCATCGCTGCCGGCCTTGCTACCGGAGGTTTTATTCCGTTTGCTGCAACATTTGCTAATTTTGCAACATCACGTGTCTATGACCAGATTAGACAGGTAGTTGCCTATTCCAAAAAAAATGTAAAAATCTGTGCTTCCCATGCCGGATTGACCCTTGGTGAAGACGGTGCCACACATCAGGCGCTAGAAGATATTGGATTGATGAAGATGCTTCCCAACATGACCGTTATCAACACCTGTGATTACAATCAGACTATGGCAGCCACTATGGCGGTAGCCATCCATGAAGGCCCTGTATATTTAAGATTTGGCAGGCCAAAAGTGCCCAATTTTATCCCAAAAGAGTCTCCTTTTACCATTGGTAAAGCCATTATGCTAAATGAAGGAAATGATATTTCAATTTTTGCTACCGGACATCTGGTTTGGGAAGCTGTTGAAGCAGGAGAAACCCTCCATGCCATGGGTATCGATGCCGAAATTATTAATATTCATACCATTAAACCTTTAGATACTGATGCTGTCTTATCTTCAATAGAAAAAACAAAGTGTGCTGTTATCGCAGAAGAGCATATGAAAAATGGCGGATTAGGAGATAGCATTGCACAGGTGACATCAGAAAACCTTCCCGTACCACTGGAATTTATTGCTGTAGATGATACCTTCGGGGAGAGTGGAAAACCAGGCGAGTTGCTAAAAAAGTATGGTTTGTTATCGCAAAATATCGTTGAGGCTGCAATAAAAGTATTAAAAAGGAAAGGGTGAAACCGGCATTGTATGAATGATACTTCCGATAAAGAAATACTAACCCTTTTTAAATCTGAGGAAACAAGGGAAGATGCCTTTTGTTTACTGTTGGGCAAATATCAAAAAAGAGTTTATTGGCATGTTCGCAGGATGGTCATTGACCATGAAGATGCCAATGATATTACACAGAATGTCTTTGTTAAAATCTGGAAAGGACTTATTAATTTCAGAGAAGAGTCGATGCTCTTCTCATGGATCTATCGTATTGCCACCAACGAAAGTATCACCTTCATCAAACAAAAACAACGTAACACCACTATTTCTATTGAAGATATCGATGGGTTTTACCCTGACAGCAATTCATCTGACAGCCAGATGTCGAGTGGTGATATTGAGCGGAAATTACATAAAGCAATCATGTCACTTCCTGAAAAACAACGCATTGTCTTCAATTTACGCTACTATGACGAAATGCCTTATGCTGAAATGTCATTGGTATTGAAAACATCAACAGGAGCACTAAAAGCCTCTTATCATTTAGCACTAAAGAAAATCGAGAAAATTCTGGCCTCAGATTAAACCTTGCAGTAAAAAAACTATCATAAGAGTGTTAAGAAAAAATGAAACACAAAAATGACATACCAGAGACATCATTGCCCGAAGCATTAAAAGCTTTAGGTAAACGGAATATATATACCGTTCCGGATGGCTATTTCGATACACTACAGGAGGATATCTTGTCGAAAGTATCTTCTATCCCTGTTAGAAAAAAAGGCATTCTTTATACACTGACCCAAAATCCATACCGTGCCATCGCTGCATCAATATTGCTATTGGTTTTTAGCGGATTGACCTATGCCCTTGTCACGCAAATCATTCTTCCCGAAATCAGAGAAAACCGATTGCCTTCAGAAAAAGCAGAAAACAAAGCTGAAAAAATCAATAGTGACAGTGATATCTCCAATGCTTTTGTCGTTACCGGCGACTCTACGAATACATCAGATGAATCAACACCTCCATATGCATCCATAGGTGACCCGTATCCGGATATCTTTACTGCACAAACTAAAGAAAGCAGCACCTCTTCCCGGGAAAAAATACCATTCACCGGTTTACCGGGGTATTCTTCCGGCAACAATACCGATGAACCACCTAATTATGCAGCGCAGGAAAAATCTGCCTACACATCGAAACCAGTATCCTTCACTACCCTGAATGACACTATGGTATGCAAAGGTCAGATTGTTAATTATAAAGTAAATACCAACAAACCAAACCTACTGTTTACCTGGAGCATTGACGGCAAGATTATTGAACAACGCAGCCGTGGTAATGAACTATATGTTAATACAGAATATTTAACGTATGGCAGCCATATCGTTAATGTTGCCATTACTTCAAGACAACACAATGAAGTTGTCAACAATCAAAATGTTACACTGAAGGTTATTCCTAAACCCTCCCCCATAAAAGGGGATTTGAAAATATGTGGATATGATCAGGTTGTATTAAGTGCCGGGCAAAGAAATCCAAACTTCCAATACCTTTGGTCAAACGGTGCCAGGAATACCTCCATAAAAGTCACAAAATCAGGTAAATATTGGGTAACCATTGCTGCCGGAAATGGGGAAGCCTGCAGTGTTACCGATACTTTCAATGTTACCGTTATGCCAACACCGATAGTTGAACTCGGCACATCCCCTTCTATCTGTTTAGGAGATAACGTGAAACTTGGTATAAAAAATCCTTCTGACCAATACACTTATAAGTGGTATCCCACAGGAGAAACTTCACCTTCCATTGTGTTTACTCCTGACGAACCCGGGAAAAACATAATAAAAGTAGGAGTTACCGCATGTAAGATCCATAAAGATCAAATAACGATTAACGTTATCGATTGTAATATTGAGATTCCTAATGTGATAACACCCAATGGCGATGGCATCAACGATTATTTTGTCATTAAAGGTATTGACCATTATAGCAAACGTCATCTCATTGTAAATGACCGAAACGGTACTGTTGTATATGAAAACTCTGATTATCAAAACAATTGGGATGGACAGCAACTGCAAAATGGCACATATTTTTATATCCTAACGCTTTCGACCCCCGGTGGCAAAAGCACAGAGAGAAGCGGTGTTGTAAGGATACTCCGTTAACCCTTCCGTAAATTTTAGCATGAAGATTCTTTACAATATTGCTACGAATAGGTTTATTGTTTTTAACTTCGCCTTCTGAAATCAAACTAGTATTTATCACAACGAGGCATGTTTTCACAGATAATTCATTATTTGACTGCGCACTATATCGAGGTAGCAGGCTTTATCCTTGGGATCGGTTATGTGCTTTTGGCGATGAAGCAAAATGTCTGGTGTTGGATATTGGGTATCGGTAACGTCATCCTCTATATAATTGTTTTTTATGACAGCGCCCTTTATGGTGATATGATGCTGCAGATTTTTTACCTCTTTATGAGTTTTTACGGACTGTATTCCTGGTTAACCGTAAAAAAAACTGTTTCAACAAAGAGTGGCAGTGCTATCTCAACAACCTCCAAAAAGGTTTGGGCAGGTATCTTGATTTTTGTTATTGTGATCAGTATATCAGGAGGCTATCTGCTCTCATTTACCGACAACACAATTCCCTATTGGGATGGAATAACAACCGCGCTGGGACTAGCTGCTACATGGATGACAGCAAAGAAACTCCTTGAAAACTGGTTGGTTTGGATATTTACCGACTTATTATGTACTGTTTTATATTTTTATAAATCACTCTACCCTACATCAATATTCTACTTAATAATGTCGATACTGGCAATAATAGGATATTATCGTTGGCGAAAAGAGATAAATAACCATGAAACGCATAGCAATAACAGGGCCTGAATCAACAGGAAAATCAGTATTGGCAGCATCACTGGCCTTACACTATCAAACAGTGTGGTCGCCGGAATATGCGCGAAGTTATCTCACAAAGAAACACGGATCCTACTCCCCTGCTGATGTAGTGCATATTGCCAAGCAACAGTTTGATCAGAACAATACAATGTCACTACAAGCCCAACAATACTTTTTCGCTGACACAGAGATGCTTGTCACAAAAATCTGGTATCAATTTGTATTTGGGAAAGTACATCCTGTCATCAACCGGTTATTTCATCAGCAACAGTTTGACCTTTACCTGCTATGTGATATTGACCTGCCATGGGAGCCTGATCCACTAAGAGAACATCCCGGCCAGCGAAAAGAACTCTTTAATATGTACCAACAACAATTATCGGATCACAATCTGCCCTTTGTCAGAGTGAAAGGCTTCGGAAAACTACGGTTGCAATCAGCAATAAACTCTATAGATACGTTTTTTTTATAGTATCTTTAACCATATTTTACTATTTCAAAAAAAATCGATTATGAAACTACGTATTCACACCCTCTTAATCATACTTTTATGGTTCCCATCCGTTTTGATTCACGGACAAATCACCATCACCTCATCCGATATGCCCGATATCAACGATACTGTTAGACTGAGTAACGCACTTACAGCAGGCTCCATTGATTTCACACTTACCGGGACCAACCATACCTGGGACTTTTCATCTCTTGTTCCCGTTTCTCAAAGAATAGATACATTTGTGTCAGTGCTCTCCACACCAATAATGTATTATCCGTCATTTGTGCTCCATGCCTCATATGGCATCAAAGGAAACGAATTCAATATGCTGGGATTCGACCTGAAAGATGTGTATGATTTCTATAAAAAAACCACCACTAAATATCAAAATGTCGGATTTGCCGCTACTGTTAACGGCATCCCCTTCCCTGTACGGTACGATGATTATGATGTTCTTTTCCGGTTTCCTATGACGTATGGCAACATTGATTCCTCGGAAGCCAGCTTTGCCATGCAGATCCCTATGCTTGGATATTATTCCAATGAAAAAAAACGACATAACCATGTAGATGGATGGGGAACCCTCATCACCCCTTATGGCACTTTTCAAACTATTCGCGTAAAATCGATGGTTACCAATACAGATTCTATTTTTATCGACAGCCTCGGAACAGGGATGCCACCGGTCACAACACACTACACAGAATACAAATGGCTGGCCAACGGCTTTCCGGTTCCTTTGCTCACTATTGTCGACAGAGTTGTAGGTGATGAGTTTTTTTATATCGATAGCAATAGAAACATTGGTAATAATACTATTCATACAGTCACGGCAAATAATACGTTAACCATTTATCCTAACCCTGCAAAAAATAGTATTGTATTAAATTTCTCTCAAAAAATCACTGGAGATATCATGGTAGCACTATTTTCCACCACAGGAAAAAAGGTATATAGCAATACCTTCAGTGGTAGTGTTGACAACATTGCTATTTCAAAAAAAGAGTATAACATATCTCCGGGAATTTATATGTTGATTGTCAAAACAAAAACATATACATATAAATCAAAAATCGTTTTTCAACACTAAAATAGTTACTTCTTTTGATTTTTATTTACAAAATATCATAACTCATTAATCTTCTGTTTATTAAAATAATTATAAAAACTTGACTTATTAATTTTTTTGTGCTATTTTTGGAACCCCAAACAAATACAAATCTAACCTTCAAGTCCTATGAATGAAAAACAGGATTGCTCCCAACAATCCTGTTTTTCCTTTTATACTCTTTCTATAAGTTTTTGCAGTAGAAAAGTGACTCTGTTAATATTTTTATTAAACACTTTCAGCACTTCCTTCCAGCTCACAGCTGCCTCATCACTTTTCCAACAGTCATAATCGGTACTCAATGCAATAGCAGCATAAGGTATTTCCATCTCATTAGCAAGAATCACTTCCGGGGCAGTGGTCATATTAATGATATCAGCTCCCCACGACCTGAACAAAAACGACTCAGCACGTGAAGAGAAACGCGGACCTTCTATTGTAATGACTGTACCTTTCTGGTGGCATTGGATGTTATTTACTGCCGCAACTTCGAAAATAGCTTCACGAAGTGACTCATCAAAAGGATCAGCCATGGGAGTATGTTTTAGCACTCCAACGGGAAATGCTTCAAAAAATGAAATCGCTCTATGACGCGTGAAATCAATAAATTGATCAGGCAATACAATATCCCCTATGCCTATCTCTTCTTTTAAGCTACCACATGCCGTAATAGCAATAATCACATCGCAACCCAATGTCTTTAACGCCAGAATATTTGCTCTGTTATTGATCTGCGTTGGCGGAATAGTGTGGTCTCTTCCATGCCTGCTTAAAATAAAAATATCTTTATTATAAAGTTGCCCACTTAGAAAAGAGGATGATGGCTGCCCATAACGGGTTGTTAATTCTACATAATTTTGATTTTCGAATAATGAGAATTTCTCCAGACCGGTACCCCCAATAATTCCTATTTTTTTTATCATGATCGAAGTGCAGTTGATGATTTGATAAAATTAAAAAACATTTGTTGTAATAATTCTCCTGTTTGTTTATACTTTTGTAGCAAGAAGGGAAAAAGATATTCATTACATATATTATCAGATATTCGCAGCATATCACACCTAACCCTTTGCCTTCTCAGAGGTGAAAATACAAAATAATAGCATTGACTACATATCATGGAACTAAAAACAGGCGATAAGGTAAAATTTTTGAATGAAAAAGGGGGTGGCATTGTCACACGTATCATCAGCAAGGAGTTAGTCCATGTGGCCATAGAAGAAGGTTTCGAGATTCCCACTTTAATAAAAGACCTGGTAGTGATAGGACGCAACAAAGAATCGGCAGAGCGTCTGTTCGATCAGGAATTTTCTATCAATACCAGTGCGATAAAAAAACAGAAGGTGGATGAACAGGCACCTCCGGCTTACGCACACAATACTTTCGAAGGCAAGGCCATGGAAGACGGAATATGGTTGGCCTACATACCGCATCAACAACAGCTTTTGGTCAGCGGCCCTTTAGATATTGTGATTTTCAACAATGCATCATTCAGGGTAGCTTTTCAGATATACAGAAAGAAAGAACGACAACTCTTTATACATGCTTATGGGGTGATTAAGCCGGCCTCCGCTAAAGTAATTGCTACTATCGAGAGAGAAGCGCTGCCGGAGTGGGTCTCCGGTACGATACAGATGATGTTCCAAATACAAAAAACAGATAAAGTACCTGTCCCTGCCAGCGTTAGCTTCAACCTTAAGCCATCACGGTTTTACCACGATAATAGTTACATACAATGCAGCCTGGCAAAAGAGAAGATACTCCCGGTAATGCTTAAAAGCAATACTGGTATTGTATCAACAACAACAGATGATGCTCAAATGATTGAAGATACACGCGTAACCTTTCGTTCCGGAAGTGAAATCATCAAAGAATATATAAAAAATGATGGCAGGGCAGTGGTTGATCTTCATATTCACAATATTACGGATGAACACCGGCATATCAATCAGGGAGAGGCTTTGAAGATACAGTTAAGTTATTTCAGTAAAGTATTGGAAAGCGCAATAAGAATGCAGGTTCAAAGGCTTATTCTCATCCATGGTGTTGGCAACGGCATATTAAAGAGTGAGATCAGAAAATATTTGGATGAATATGATTTTATTCATTATTTTGATGCGCCTATTGCCCTTTATGGCTTAGGGGCAACAGAGGCAACGATTTTTTACGGCAAACAACATTAATTTTACCTACTATGAAACATGCAGTGATTTTAGCAACACTTATGGCAGTATTTACCATTTGGACAAATGGGCAGACCACGGTTCCAAATACTGATTTCGAGCAATGGACATCAGGAAAGCCTGATGGATGGGATGCGACAAATTTCAACATTATGACCATCGTCATCAATACGGTGAATGTCGACAGTATCGATCCACAACACGGAAGCAGGGCGGTAAAGATAAATACCACAGAAGAGAATATTTTTGGCACTTTAGTGACCGTGCCCGGATTGATCACGCTCGGCAAATTTGAAATTGATCTTGTAAACTTCACAGGATCTGTAAGTGGCGGTGCCCCTTTCACCGGAAGGCCGGAGAAGTTAACAGGATATGTAGAAGCAAAACCTGCTGGCAACGACCGTGCTTTTATCGCGGTAGGCGTTTCAAAATGGAACGGCACAAAATCAGATACTATTGGCTTGGGTACCATGTTTATAGACTCTGTGCAAACCGGATGGCACTATTTTGAATGCCCCATCACCTATTCAACACCGGATCAGCCCGATTCAATAAATATTATCTTTTGCGCCTCCAATATTCTCCAACAGGCTTTTACTGATGGTAGCAGGTTGCGTGTCGACAATATATCACTTGACTACGGTAATATTATCGTTGAAGAAAATTTCAGTGATGCTCATTTCAAGGTATGGGCTGATGAGAACAAAAACCTTTTTTATGACATCAGCTCCCTTTCGGATGAAATTACTACCTTACGGGTATTCACTATCCATGGCATTGAGGTGCAACACATATCCATAGCTGGTGATATAAAAAAAGGTCAATTGTCACTGTCCGGTGTCTCTTCCGGCATGTATCTTATCGGCATACAGTCAAAATCCGGCAAGGTTCATACCAGGCGTATCATTCTAAAATAATGGATTCTTTGTAAAATATTTACGTCATTTTATTATCTTTGCCATGGTGTTGTATGTTCTGTCGCGGCAATAAAAATATTTATTGCCGAGGAAAGTCGGGACAACAAAGAGCGCCATACTTCCTAACAGGAAGGCAGTCTTTTTACTAAGATTGACAGCGAGTGCCACAGAAAATTACCGCCCTGTTGTTTTCAATAGGGTAAGGGTGAAAACGTGAGGTAAGAGCTCACGCTGCGATGTGGTGACATATTGCAGGGGTAAACCTTATGGGTTGCAAGGTTACATATACCGGGGCTTGAGGGCTGCTCGCCCGATCCCGGGGGGTGAACTGCTAGAGGTACCGGGTGACCGGCATCCCAGATAAATGACAGAATATTCGCACTGCGAAGACACAGAATCCTGCTTACAGTACAACACCACCGGGCTTGCCCGGTTTTTTTTATGAACAAATTAAAAAAAACCTGTTGATAAATCATCGGTACTGAAAATTGTTGGTGATGCAATCATTACTAT
>JAVVFR010000164.1:0-4667 GCA_032250595.1 Bacteroidales bacterium
CAGGCACTTGCCGAACAATCTCGTATCGTTAGATTGCCTCTCAACAAAATTGGCTCTATCAACAAAATAAATAAAGCTTTTGCCCATCTTGAACAAGAACACGAAAGGCCACCCAATGCCGAAGAGATTGCCAAAATGCTTGATATCTCTGAATCAGAAGTAAAAGAGTCACTGAAAAATTCCGGAAGGCATGTCTCTATGGATGCTCCTATCGTCCAGGACGAAGAAACAAATATGTACGATGTGCTTAGAAATGAAGGCCCTACTCCGGAATCAGGCCTTATTTATGAATCGTTGAGGAAAGAGATCGATAGAGCAATATCCACTCTTACCCCACGGGAAGCCGATGTGGTGAAACTCTATTTCGGACTCAATGGGTTTCATCCTATGACACTCGAAGAAATAGGCGAAAAATTTGACCTTACCAGAGAACGTGTCAGGCAAATTAAAGAAAAAGCAATTAGAAGACTGAAACATACATCAAGAAGTAAAATACTTAAAACTTATCTTGGGTAACCGTTGATATATGGAATTTGAATAACCGAACAAATATATATTTGATTCGGTTTTTTTGATTTGTTAAAAATAGAACATATTTTTACGCTGTTTTTAATGCATTTTTTGAGTGAAACACACCTGGCAAGTAAAATATGCTACCATAGTGTTGGTGAATAACCTTTTTTTATACTTGATACTATTTTACTGTAATAAATTATGTGCGTTTCTTGATATCATTTAAAAAATATTTTATGAATAAAAATTCACGTCGTAATATACGCATAGCACCCTCTATTCTTTCAGCAAATTTCCTTAAGCTGGGAGAAGATATTGATATGATTAACAATAGCAATGCTGATATGTTTCATATTGATGTAATGGATGGCCTTTTTGTCCCTAATATCTCTTTCGGCACTCCTATTCTTGGCGCAGTGCATAAATTAGCAAAAAAGCCATTAGATGTTCACCTGATGATCGAAATACCTGAAAGGTATATTGAAGTATTACATGATCATGGAGCCGACTGGATCAGTGTGCACTATGAAACAGGTGCACATCTGAATCGCACAATAAATCATATTAAAGAACTTGGAATGAAAGCCGGTGTGGTGCTTAATCCTCACTCTCCGGTGTCACTCCTTGCAGAAATAATTAATGACGTGGATTATGTATTATTGATGTCTGTCAATCCCGGGTTTGGTGGCCAGAAATTTATTCCTGCCACATTACGTAAGATCAGAGAACTGCGTGCCTTTATAGATGCTAAAAATATTAACGTGCTTATCGAGGTGGATGGTGGAATAAACCAAAGTAACGCTGGTGAAGTGGCTGATGCCGGAGCAGATATCCTGGTGGCCGGCAGTGCTGTTTTTAATGCGGTGAATCCCATTGAGGCAATAGATAGGATGAAAGGGTTACTGTAGGATAAACTTCAATGATTGCTCTTTACATATACCTCTTATAGCCTCCTTTGCAGTTTCCAGCAACAAAATACCTTTTTGTTGATTGATAATCGTATTACGACGTTCCGGATCACCCGGTATTAAAACCTCGTCGTATCCTTCAGCAACCGTTGCACCCCTGAATGTACGGATCCAATGGTCCATATCTGATTTAAATGCTTCGGCAGGGCGGAAGGCATCAATCCGCATCGCTCCGAAGAAATGCCCCAACGCTTTAGCTCCCTCCTTGGGTGTCAAATAACTTACCTGGGGCATAACAAAAGGACCAAAGCCTGCTCCTGACAGCAAGGCAGAAAAGATATCAACTATAGCCCCTAAGCAATAGCCTTTGTGAGAACCATGCTCATAATCACTACCCAACGGCACTATCGATCCGCCTCGTGTGATTACCGATGGGTCGTTTGAAGGAATACCCACACTGTCCTGGACAAATCCATGTGGAACGCTTTTCCCTTGTGAGGCCATTATGTCTAACTTGCCCCGTGCTATTGGTGTTGTGGCAAAGTCTGCTACAAAAGGAGGCTCCTCTGATGCAGGTATCGCTACAGCTATGGGGTTTGTTCCCATCATGCGGGATGTTGAAAAAGTTGGCGATACCAAAGGATTGGCGTTGGTCATCGAGATACCTATCATGTCTTCTGATAATGCCATCATGCTGTAATAACCCGCAATACCATAATGATTCGAATTGCTTACCGATACCCAGCCCGTGCCACATTGTGCTGCCTTCTCTATGGCCAACCGCATTGCTTTTACCCCCGACAACATCCCTAAACTGTTGTCACCATCCAATAATGCTGTCCCAGGAGCTTCATGTTTGATGGTTATTTTTGGAGCGGTGTTTAACCTGCCTGCACTCCATAAACCATAGTAGTCTCTCAATCGTATCATCCCATGTGAACTGATCCCGCGTAGTTCAGCAGCGATCAGTACGTTGGATATGATCACAGAATCCGCTTCGCTCGAACCCATTGCCCTGAGTATAATCTTGGATTGCTCCTCCAGTTGTGATACACTGTATCGTTTCATAGTCATAATTGTTTGGTTGCAAACTTAGCAATTTTCATATTAATCTTTTTGGTAGTCGGTTTTTTCTTTTCTTTCATGTTACTGTGCAATATATATGCAATATCATAGTGTTATTTGTAAATGGTATGATTGTTAACAGATCTAAATTTTATCAAAAAACCAATCAGACATTGTTTTATTTATCTTATTTTTGACAAAATATTAATTGTTTGATTCAAAATAACATAATAAAAAAAATATGCTTAACCAGGAAATTCGATCGTTAAAACCGGAGAGATTATGGCACTATTTTGCCGAAATTCTTGAAATACCCAGACCCTCAAAGAAAGAGGAGAAGATGATTGCCTACCTGAAGAAATTTGGTGAAGAACATCATCTTGAAACTATTGTTGATGAGACCGGCAATGTCCTTATACGTAAACCGGCAACGAAAAATATGGAGAGCAGGAAAGGAGTGATATTGCAAAGCCATATGGATATGGTGTGTGAAAAAAACAGTAATATCGATCATGATTTCGATAAAGACCCTATCATTGCACATATCGAAGATGGGTGGGTAAAGGCAAACGGAACCACTCTTGGTGCCGATGATGGCATCGGTATGGCAGCACAATTAGCTATTCTTGAAGCGGATGACCTGGTTCATGGTCCGTTGGAGTGCCTGTTTACAATGGATGAAGAGACGGGGCTTACCGGGGCTTTTGGATTGAAAAAAGACCTGCTTAATGGCGAAGTACTCCTGAATCTTGATTCAGAAGATGATGGAGAGCTATTTATTGGCTGTGCCGGCGGCAAAGATACCATTGTAGAGTTTGCTCTTGATACCGAACCTGCCAATACGCAACTCAGTTGTTTTGAAATTCAATTGTCGGGGCTTACCGGTGGTCATTCAGGTGATGATATTCATAAAGGCAGAGGTAATGCAGTGAAACTAATGAACAGGGTTTTGTGGGAGTGTACACATAAATATGATATAAGAGTAGCCCTTTTTAATGCCGGTAACCTAAGAAATGCTATTGCCCGGGAGGCCATGGCTGTTATCGCTGTGCCAAAAATGCATGTGAAGGAGGTTGAAGAAGAATTGAAACGATTTTCTAAGATATTTCAAAACGAATATAAAGTAACCGAGCCATCCCTGAAAATGAAGGCATCGTCGGCAACTATGCCCGAGAAATGGATGACAAAATCATTGCAGATGCGATTGTTCAATGCTTTGTATGCTGCACCGCATGGTGTTATAGCATGGTCGCAGGATATCCCCGATTTTGTTGAAACATCCACTAACCTGGCTGCAGTGAAGTTTGATGAGAATCGCATCCTCGTCACAACCAGCCAGCGAAGTTCTGTTACATCGGCAAAACATGATATCGCTAATGCTGTCGCCGCTTGTTTTATCCTGGCAGGAGCTGATGTAAAACATACTGACGGGTATCCCGGATGGACACCCAATCCTCATTCAGCAGTGGTGGACTTGACAAACAACGTTTATACGGAGTTGTTCAACGAAAAACCAAAGGTGCTCGCTATTCATGCAGGCCTTGAATGTGGCCTCATTGGAGAGAAGTATCCTGAAATGGATATGATATCTTTTGGGCCTACAATCAAAGGAGCGCACTCTCCCGATGAACGATTAAAGATTGATACCGTCGATAAGTTTTGGAAGTTGACCATTGAAGTACTGAAACGGATATAATAACGAGAATTATGGAAAGATGCCGGGTATATGAAATCACTGAGCCGATTACCCCATCTGTAGCACCATCTTATTGGGTATAACAAAAATTTATAACCGGTTATTTCAGATAAATTAAATGTTGATAATGATGCCGGTTCTGTAAATTATGGGACTTTGGTAAAAAGAGTTGGGCGTTTCATGAAGATTGAATAGTATACTTATTGTGGCAAATACCCGCTCTGTTATCATCGCCCTGTATCCAAGGCCACCCAGCACCGATGGCTCGGTAATACGGTCGTTGAGGTTCTGAAAATTAAACGGGTCAACAATCCAGGAATCGAAGTTTAATAACTCATATTCAATATGCCCGTAAAACGAATAAATATAGTACCGGGCAAAGATCCTGCCGCCAAATACATGCGCATGGTATTTTGAAATTCCATCGTTGCCAAAATAGAATGCATAGGTAGTGCCCAGTCCAACGGCTGCATTCTCAAAAAGAT
>JAVVFR010000165.1:0-2786 GCA_032250595.1 Bacteroidales bacterium
TTACAGATCCTTATGGGTACAACCTTCTTGGGTTTAACTTCCAGGGACCTCTGTTCTCTAAAACTGATGAACTTACTGGAGAGAAAAATGCACTCCTCGGATTTTTCCTCTCCGGAGAATTAAATTATATCAATGATGCAAACCCCGCTGCAGGTGGTGTTTGGGTGGCTGAGGGAGAATTGCTCGAATTCCTGCAACAAAACCCTATCAGAACCACAGGACTTGGTTTTGGATCATTCCAAAATGCTGCTTTTGTTCATCAGGATGAACTGGTTAATATAAAAACCAATAGAGGCAATTCCCGTTATGGCGCCAGCCTGTCCGGTAAACTGGATGTGAAAACGGGTATCAATTCGAACCTCTCTTTTGGCGCTCGCTGGAACTATAATGATAGACAATCATGGGGAAGAACATCGTCTATGTTCAACCCTGACCTGAGAGGACAGATAATCTTCAATGAATACAGTTTCTTTGGTAGATATACCCAAAGATTCCCTACAGCAAAAGAAGACCAGGGTGCACTTATTAAGAATCTTTATTATACTATCAACGCTAACTATACCAAAACTATCGCAAAAAATCAACACAGAGACCATAAAGATGACCTGTTTAAATATGGTTATGTCGGACAGTTTGAAACTTTTAAAGTAAATTCCTATGAAAGGGGAGACGATACCATTACCGGTCATAATAATGTCTGGATTCATAACGGGTTCCGCGATACGCTCTATACTTACAATCCATCTGATATTAATCCATTACTCTCTAATTATACCGAACAGTTTTATAATCTCTATGATTTGCACTCCGGTATTTATGCCAGTTATCTGAATGTGCAAAATTATAGTAACGGTTATGCTCTGCTCAATGGCGATGCCCCTGCATCGGTTTATGGACTATATCCTAATACCGGCGCGCATTATGCAACTTACGGCATGGCAAATAATACACAGTTTGCTGTTAATGCTCATGCATCTGCTGATGTGGGAAAACATGAAATTCAGTTCGGAATTCAATACGAACAACGTATTGACCGATCATACAGCCTCGCTCCCAGAAGCCTTTGGACTGTGATGAGGCAATATGCAAACTCCCATATCCGTGAATTGGACTTGAATAACCCAATACCTGTTTATGATGGAGCCGGTTATTTTCAGGATACCATTAATTATAACAGATTGTACGATGCCAGTTCACAATACTTCTTTGATTATAACCTGCGACAAGAACTTGGCTTGGCTATTGATGGACTCGATTGGATTGATGTAGATAATTTGGATCCCAATCTTTTCTCTATCGATATGTTTAGTGCCGATGAGTTGTTGCGTGATGGGGGTAATGCTGTTGTTGCTTACTACGGCTATGATCACACTGGTAAAATTATCGATACTAAACCCAGCCTCGATGACTTCTTTACCGGTGAAGATGAATATGGTAATAAAACCCGTCTTATCCCGGCTTTTGAACCCATATATATGGCGGGATATATTCAGGACAAATTTGCTATTAATGATCTTATTTTTAATGTCGGTTTACGTATCGACCGTTTTGATGCTAATCAACCGGTATTGCGTGACCCGTATCTGTTGTATGAGGCAAAAACAGTACAGGAGGTTTCTACTTTAGCCGGAGAAGCAGTTGAACATCCTTCCGGAATGGGTGATAATTATGTGGTGTATGTGAATGATATTAAGAATCCTTCTGCTATTGTTGGTTATCGTGATGGTAATCAATGGTATAATGCTGCAGGAACGGAAGTCGTTGACCCTGAAGTGCTGCAAACTGCAACCGGAATTGCTCCATATCTGGTAAACCCCGATCAAAGTGAGATAAATTCCAGTGCGTTTAAAGACTATGAACCACAAACGAATTTCCTCCCCAGAATCTCTTTCTCATTCCCTATTTCTGATGAGGCACTGTTTTTTGCTCATTATGATGTGCTTACAAAACGACCTACTTACGGCAACCGGATGAATCCAATCGAATATCTCTTTATCTATGAACTCGGTGGTGGCTCATTGAATAATCCTGCCCTGGAACCTGAAAGAACAGTAGATTATGAACTCGGCTTCCAACAGAAACTCAATGCAAAATCTTCACTGAAAGTATCTGCCTATTACCGTGAAATTCGTAACCTGGTGCAGGCGTATCGTTTCTCAGGTGCTTATCCTGTTGACTATTATTCTTATAGCAACCTTGATTTTGGTACTGTGAAAGGTTTTACTTTGACATACGATCTCAGAAGAACAAATAACGTATGGATGAAAGCAAGTTATACTATGCAGTTCGCCGATGGAACAGGTTCAAATGAGGAATCAGCATCAAGTCTTATCCGTTCCGGACAGCCTAACCTGCGTACCACAAACCCACTCTCCTTCGACAGAAGGCATGACGTGAGATTGGTTCTCGATTATCGTTATGGTGCAGGGAACCGTTATAATGGACCTTCATTTACCAGGAAAAATGATGATGGATCGGAAAAAACGATTCCGTTACTCGAAAATACCGGTATGAATATTACCTTCCGCGGTGGCTCAGGAGTGCCTTACAGCAGGTCCAGTACCGTGTATCCTATTGGTGGCGATGGTGCTATTCTCGATGGTTCATTGAATGGCTCACGCCTGCCGTGGCAGTTTACTATGGATGCGCGTATCGATAGAAATATAATATTGCATTGGGGTGAAAAAGAGGGTAGCCAGGGAAAATTTGCAGCTCTGAATGTCTATGTGCAGATATTAAATGTGTTAAATACCAAAAATGTAATGGGTGTCTATCGTGCTACCGGT
>JAVVFR010000165.1:2796-4667 GCA_032250595.1 Bacteroidales bacterium
CCGGTAACCCGGATGATGATGGTTTCCTCTCTGCTCCTGAATATCAGGCCCAAATTAACGAACAACTCGATCCTCAGGCATATGCTGACTTTTACTCAATGCTTGTTAATAGTCCTTATAACTACTCCAGACCACGTGTTATTAGATTAGGTGTAATCTTTGAATTTTAAAAATATTGTCCAAATCCCTGTTTTTAGTCATTACTGAAAGCAGGGATTCTGTCTGAAAAAAAATTAAATAACTATATAAAATGAAAAACATAGTACGATATCTGCTGATAGCAATCATGAGCATAACGTTAGCTACGTCTACTTATGCTGAAAAGGTACCGGGGGAATCACCGGGTAATAGCGGGAAAAAAATTGCCGCTGGCTGTTTGCCGGCTACCAGTGCCACTGAGCTTGATCTTAACAATGTTAGAGCAAGAATAAACACCGGTGGTGATATGTGGTGGGACCTTATGGGTAATCCTCAGTATGAAATACCAAAAGGATCCAAAAAAATGTCAATGTTCTCCGCTTCGCTTTGGATCGGTGGTGTTGATGTAAATGATCAGCTTAAACTTGCGGCAGTTCGTTATCGTCAGGTAGGTAATGACTTTTGGCCCGGGCCGTTAACTATTGATGGTACTGCTGCGATCTCTGATGATGTTTGCGCTGAATATGATAAACACTTTAATATTACCAGAGCACAGGTTGCGGAGTTCTTATCTTATGTAGATGATGCAACCGGACAGTTTATCCCTACTACTGACTATCAGGCACCTCCTAAAGTAATACAGGATTGGCCTGCCCATGGTGATGTTACCAAAGGCCAAAGCCAATTCCTCGCTCCTTTCTTCGACAGGAATGGTGATGACTATTATGATTGGCAGGATGGTGATTATCCATATTATGATTTTGATCTTACCAATGCCCTTTGCAAATCAAATCAACCTACTATTGAGAGTATTTATGGTATCTCTCGTGGTGGCATCCTTGCCGACCAGATTCTTAAAGGTGATCAAACCCTCTGGTGGGTCTTTAATGATAAAGGAAATATCCACTCTGAAACCCTTGGAGAACCTATCGGATTGGAAATACGAGGTCAGGTATTTTCATTTGCTACGAATGATGAAATCAATGACATGACCTTCTATAGCTATGAAATTATTAACCGTTCTACTTTCAGATTAGCTGAAACCTACTTCTCACAGTGGGTTGACCCGGATCTCGGTTATGCTTATGACGACTATGTGGGCTGTGACGTAGAAAGAGGTTTGGGATATTGTTATAACGGTCCTGAAATTGATGGTAACGGTCAAGCATGGGCCTATGGGGAGCAACCACCTGCTGTGGGTGTTGACTTTTTCCAGGGTCCTTATATGGATCCGGATGGACTCGATAACCCAAAGTTTAAAACTGTTTATTCCATTGACTCGGTTACCGGAACTATTTTAGATAGTACGGTTACGCAGATTTGCGATGTAAGCATCAACGGAGTGAACTTTGGTGATGGCATTATCGACAATGAGCGTTTTGGTATGAGAAGATTCGTTTATCATAACAATACCGGTGTGGCTAATTATATGACCGACCCAAGTGTAGCTGTGGAATATTATAACTTTCTGCGTGGTATTTGGAAAGATGGCACAAGAATGATTTATGGCGGCAATGCCCATCCTTCAGGTGGTGGTTATGGCCCGGAATGTGACTTTATGTTCCCCGGTGATTCTGACCCTTGTAACTGGGGTACCGGTGGCACACCACCCAATGGGCCGGTTTACTGGACAGAGAAAGAAGCAGGTAATAATGCCTATGACCGTAGGTTTATGCAGTCAGCCGGGCCTTTTACGCTTGAGTCAGGTGCTTGTAACTACATTACCGTGTGTA
>JAVVFR010000166.1:0-4666 GCA_032250595.1 Bacteroidales bacterium
GTCAATTGCTCATTTTAGCGGAATTTACACTTACGGTAACCTCATGCACAATTATCAGGACCTGGTTGCGTATGTTGACTCTAATCCGGTTAAGATACCTTTTTTACGTGAAGAAAGAATGACTATTAGGAATGCAAAAAAGATTCGTGCTGCTATTGATTATCAACATCCTGACGTACGTAACTTTGCTGTGAAGAGTGCCAAAAATCACTTCTCTGATGCTCATCTGAAGCGAGAACATGGGAGAGTATTACTTTATTTCAGCATTTTTAAGACAATACGTAACAGTTGGATATATATCCCTGATCCCAAAGGGGAGGAATATTATGCAAAAGCGAGTGAAACGATTGATCACTTATCGGGTGATTGTGACGACTATAGTATCATTATGGCAGCATGCATCAGAGCTGTTGGTGGAGATGTGCGGTTAGTCCATACCAAAGGGCATCTCTATCCGGAAGTTAAAATTGGTAAACTCACCGAGCTTGAAGATATTATTTACCTGATAAAACGAAAACTCTTTCTCAAAGAGTCACTGGGAGGTAAAATATATTATCATATCGATAGAAACGATAATGTATGGATCAATTTTGATTATACCAACTGGTATCCCGGAGGGAAGTTTATGGATGAAAAGATCATAGGCATCATGGTAGTTTAGTTAAAACTTGATTTCTTCCTGTTCAATAAAATCCTGCCAGGTCATTCGAGCGTAATAATTTTCACCAAAATACCGCATTGCCGCCATAAATAATTTTTTTGTCTGGTATGCCGGCATTGGGCTTAACAGTTGTAAGTTCTCATCAAACACAAAAATGTTTGGTAGCGTGATGCTTTTTCCTGCATAAGTGACAAAAAAGCTATGCAGCTTTTTGGCTTTGCCCGGAGAAAAAATGGTGTCTCCAAAATATACAGTATCTCTGGAATCTGTGGTGAACACAGTTGCAATAAAATGTTTTTCAAGGTAATTGCCAATAATACTATCAGTTAGTAGATTGGTTATCATAACTTTACAACTGTTGCACCAGTTAGCATCAGCTATAATGATTAATTTTTTTTGTTGTGCCTTTGCTGCTGCCACAGCGAGATTTATATTGTCGTAAAACGTCACCATTTTTTCCGGAGGGGGATCAGCTCTGAATGTTTTTTGGAATGCTGTGTCGAATCGTTCAAACTTTTCTGTGAAGTAAACATTTTCCAGGGTAAATACAAGGAGTGATTCCATCATGGTAAGATCGATGTTTCCGGGAACGACCAATTTAAATTGAAAATTGTTGTTGATGAAGATGGTGGTAGGATAAGTAATTTTATCTGTATTGATCATCTCTTTTGCGAAAGTGTGTGTTGTTCCTTGTTTGTCAGGCTGTGGATTAGTATAGGTGTTTCCTTGAAAAGTAATAGTGTCATTACCTTGTGCGTTGATCCGAACGGGATAATAATGCTGGTTGATATATCCTGCAATAGATGGGTTGGCAAAGATATCCCGGTTCATTTTTTTACAAAATCCACACCAATCGGTGTAAAAGTGTATTATAACTGGCTTTCGTACCAACTTCATTTGTTCTTCTGCTTCACTAATATTAATCCAGTTTACTAATCCACCATCATTTGTTTTATTATCTATAACATTAATCTGGCTATTGGCTGTGCAGTAAGATAGCAACAGCACACTCAAAAAAAGAAATCGTAAAAAATGCATGATAAGAATATCCTTGTTGATGTATTAATTACTTATTCTACTTTTCCTGAAACCATAAAACGTTGGATTGGATTTTCAGGATCATTAGTAATGATAGTAACAGACTTGCTTTGTACGCCTCTGCGACCGTAAGTGTTGAAGCTGATTTTTATGGTAGCTGACTCCATGGGCGGCAGTTTAGTTTTATCCGGATTACTGGCAGTACAGCCACAACTCGATTTTGTTTTTCTGATATAGAGCGTGTCACTTCCAATATTAGTGAGGGTAAGGTCATAATTCACCACATCACCCGATTTCACAGTGCCGTAATCATACTTCATTGATGCGAATTTCGCAACAGGTGCCTTTCTTTTTTCACGCAGATAGAGGTCAGAGAAGTCTTCTTTAATCAAAGCCATGATGATAAGCCTTTTTTTGGGAAGTTGATCATCGTTGGTGTTGATGTGTACGTAGTCAACGATATAGTCAAAGTCATTTCGTTCATTTGCATCATAGGTGACAATAATTTTTCCTTCGGCTTTTGGTTCCAGTATTTCAGGAACGGCTTGTAAACTCAAGTGATTTGGGGCTTTACCAAAGCGTAACTCCATCGGTTTTTTCCAGGCATTGTAAACATATATTGTGTCAGTTTTTACGTCTGTCAGTTTGATATCCATAAACATTTGCTGATATGGTTTTGCATAAAGATTGCCCATAGCCTGGTTGTACTCTTTGGTTTTTTCATCTATTTCAATGATCACTTCCCCTTTTACAATCAGTTTATATTCTTTTTGCAGCGGGTCGGTTGTTTTAACTATTATTTCACGGCTAAAAGGGCCTTTGATATCGATAGTAAGGACGGATATCTTAATAGTCCCTTCACCATTATGCGGTATTTCTCCTTTGGTATAACTCTCAATAATAATATCAGACTGAGTTTTTATATCGGTAATCTGAATATTCTTTTCACTGGTATTTCTAAAGATAAAAGTATGATAGAGCGATTTTCCAGGTTTATCGATAGCAGGAAACCTATGTGCGAGGTGATTGAAAGAGAGAGATTGAGCAACGCCAAATGAAAAGCTTGCAAAAATCAAACAGGTGATAAGAAATGTTTTCATAAGAGTAAAGAATTTATCAATACTATATTGTCATATTAATTTTCAAGGTTTCCTTTAATGGTTAAAACAGTTTTGGGGTTTGCATAATCATTGGTGATAACCGTAATGGTTTTTACTTGTTTTCCTTTTCTTCCGCTAGTGTTAAACTGCAAAGCGATTTCTGCAGACTCACCGGGTTTTAGATTTTTTTTTGTAGGCATTGTTGCCGTACAGCTACACGCCGCTTGTGTACGGTGGATGATAAGGTCTGACAGCCCCTGGTTGGTGAAGGAGAAAGTGTGTTTAACGACATCTCCTGTTTTTGCCGTACCAAAGTCAAAAGTAGGGTTCTCAAATACAATTTTTGGAGACTTTGCCCGCTCTTCATCAGTTAAGTGAGAGAAATCTTCTTTAATATCTGCAGCAACATGAAAGATCTTAAGCGGTTGAATGGAGTCATTGGTATTGAGACGGATGTTTTCTCCGTAAAATGGTCCCAGCCCGCCTTTCTTTACAGCATCATAACCAACAGCAATAAATCCCCGTTGTTTGGGTTGTAATACTTCTGAAGAGACTGCCACCTCTATGTGAGGTAGTAATGGTTGTTTTATAGATAGTGTCATCGCTTTATCATTGTTATTGAAAACCAACACAGTGTCCCATATTTTTTGAGTATTCATAATATTCATGAAAGAGAAACTGTTCTTGGTAACCCATAGGTTGCCCAGCTGTATTCGAAATGTATCTTTAAATGAGGGAGGACGTGGAATAATATGTCCTTCAATAATAAGGCTTTTGTTAGGATTCTTTAACTCGTTGGTGGTGATGCTGATGCCTTTGGTAAATTTCCCTTTTCGATTGGCAGGATTGAAGGTTGCCGATATGAAACCTTGTTCTCCGGGAAGTACCGGTGTTTTTGTCCAGTTCGAAGAGGTGCATCCACAACCGGGTTTAACTCTCTTTATTAACAGTGTATCATCTCCTACATTTTCGAAGATGAACTTATGGGTTACTTTACCGTCAACTTCATTGATATTGCCAAATTTATGGATCGGGCTCTCGAACTTTATGATGGGACCGGTTTCTTGAGAAAATAATATTGCAGGAAGGATAAAAAACTGCAAGGCAATAAAAGCAGTGATGGCTATGTTTGCTTTTCTATTCTTTAGAACGAATGTTGTGTTACTCTTTGTTCTTGACTTTTTTTGTTTCATAACAGATTCTAATTATGTTAAAACAACTATTAAAATAAATGTAAATATTGGCTTGATATATTCACAAAAGTACAAATTTTTTCTGTTAGCAATCTTTATCCTTTAATGTTTCTGTTAATATTTATACTTATTGTTTGTTTTCCCAATTCTTCTTCAATGGTAAATTAATAATTGTTGTACTTTTGCTACAAATAAAACCCCAGTATAATTTATGGAGTTATATGCTATTATCAGTGAAGTATGGAAAATTGATGGTGGTGTTAGTTTTGGAGTAGTGCCAAAGACCATTTGGGAGGCATCATTCGAAGCTGATGAAAACAACTTGGTTGCCATTGCCAACCGTTTGCTGCTTATTAAAACAGATAATCGTTTAATATTGATAAACACAGGTTTTGGCAGTAAGCGCGGCCACCGTTACTACAAGTATAAATATATCCAACAGCGCAATAATCTTTCCGAGGCAATTCAACAAGTAGGATTTTCTGCGGAGACGGTTACGGATGTAATCTTCACTCATCTTCATGATGATCACTGTGGTGGAGCTGTTGAATATAATGAGAAGGGGGAGGCAGCACTGGTTTTTCCAAATGCGATGCATTGGTATTCTGAGCAACAGTACAAATGGGCAAAGCATCCCAATATGCGTGAAGCGGCCAGTTTTTTCCCCGACAATT
>JAVVFR010000167.1:0-4620 GCA_032250595.1 Bacteroidales bacterium
GAAAAAACCGGGGTGTTATGAATGAGAAAAAACTACATATTGTATCGTTCGATGTGCCTTATCCTCCCAATTATGGTGGTGTGATTGATGTTTATTACAAATTATTGCAACTGAAAAAACTGGGAGTAAAAATTCATCTTCATGTCTTTTGCTATGGACGTACTGTATCGGATCATCTTAATGAAGTGTGTGAAAAGGTATACAGCTACCCCAGAAAACAGCATGCCTGGTATCTCTTTTCGCCTGTTCCATATATTGTGAAAAGCAGAACATCCCATCAGCTTGTTAAAACCCTTATGCAAGAGCATGATAATGCACCCATCTTGCTGGAAGGTCTGCACACCACTTCGGTAATCGCTGATAATCAGATGATATCAAGGAGGGTGATTTGTCGCACAGCAAATATAGAACATCACTATTATGCAGCACTTGCCAAAGCTGAAAAACGATGGTTCCGTAAAATGTTTCTCTTTCTCGAAAGCAGAAAACTGAAGCGATGGGAAAAAGTATTGTCGTTTGCAGCGGCTATTGTACCTGTTTCATATACCGATTATCACTATTTCAAAAAACAGTACCCTATGGTAAAAGGTGAGATGCTCCCTGTTTTCCATCCCTTTGAATCCGTTACTTGTATGGAAGGGCTTGGGTCATTTGTGCTGTATCATGGCAACTTAAGTGTGCCTGAGAATTTTTTGGTAGCAGCAGAACTCACCTCTTTACTTGGTGATAAAGCAGATATAGCGTTGGTTGTTGCAGGGCTCCTTCCACCGCTGTTTCTAAAAAAACATATTGAGCGCTTCAGCAATGTAACATTGATAGACTCACCTTCGGAGGAAGCCTTGCAAAAGCTGATACAGCAAGCACATATTCATCTGATGTTTACCCACCAGGCTACCGGGATGAAGCTTAAGCTCATCAATGCATTATTCAATGGGCGATATATTATGGCAAACGAAGAGATGCTCAGTGGTACCGCATTGCAGAAAGCATGTGAGGTGGTACCGCTCGATGAAATGTTGCCCCAACGCATAAAGTTGTTGATGAAGAAACCTTTTCTACAGCAACAGATCGCTGAGAGAGAGCAGTTGATAACCGAGGAGTTATCCAACAGGCGGCATGCAAAGAAATTGGTATCAATTATTTTTCCGGATGGAGCGTGAAAAGCTTTCCTTCACTACATTGCTCAACACGCCCGGGGAACTGGTCGATGAGCGAGTAATTATGGGTAGCCATAAAAACTGCGGTGCCGCTCTTGTTGATGTCAGTAAGGAGATGCATAATGCCTTCAGAGCTAGTGGGGTCTAAGTTGCCGGTAGGTTCATCGGCAAGGATAATGGCTGGTTCATTAAGTAATGCCCTGGCTATTACTACACGTTGTTGCTCTCCTCCCGATAACTGATGGGGCATCTTAAAACCTTTTGTTCGCAGCCCGGCCATATCCAGCACCTTGTCAATACGGTTGTTGATCTCTTGTTTGTCTTTCCATCCGGTTGCCTTCAAAACAAATTTCAGGTTTTCATTCACAGTGCGGTCTATCAGTAATTGAAAATCCTGAAAAACAATGCCAATCTTCCTGCGTAGATAAGGGATATCCCGGTTTTTTATCGTCTCTATTGTGTAACCTGCCACCTCACCGTGCCCCACTTTTAACGGCAGTTCAGCATAAATTGTTTTTAACAAACTACTCTTTCCACTGCCGGTCTTGCCGATGAGGTATACAAAATCTCCTTTATTGATGGTAAGGTTTACTTGTGTAAGAATGAGAATGTTATTCTGAAAGATATTGGCGTTTTCCAGCTTGATGATGTGTTCTTTTGATTCCATTATTAATTTTTAATGGTCAAATGTATTCATTTTTTATGATCAGAATAAATAAAAAGGTGTTTTTTTCTATGAGAAAAAAGCAATGATTTTTTATACCAAGGCAGCAAATCCCATGAAGGCCAATGCCAGAATTCCTGCAATTACGATGGCAGCAGGAGCTCCACGCATCCCTTTCGGTACTTCCATCAGGTCAAGATGCTCACGCAATCCTGCAAATAGTATCATGGCTAAAGCAAACCCAATAGCATTGCTGATGGCAAAAACAACACCTTCAAGCAGATTGTAGTCTTTGTTGAAGGTGAGTATCGCTACACCAAGTACAGCACAGTTGGTGGTGATAAGCGGTAAGAAAATCCCCAATGCCTGATAGAGCGAGGGTACCGCTTTTTTAAGAATGATCTCAACCATCTGTACCAGAGAGGCAATCACCAAGATATAACTGATAGTTTGCAGAAAACCTAAATTAAAAGGAATAAGGATATATTGTTGTATCAGCCAGGTTACGATGGTGGCCAGGGTCATAACAAACAAAACTGCACCACTCATCCCTGTTGCTGTTGTAACCTTTGAGGAGACACCCAGAAAGGGACATATCCCTAAAAACTGTGCCAACACGATGTTGTTAACAAAAATAGCACCGATGATTATAATGATATATTCCATAGTAATTTCATTTTAAGGATTAGGCATTTTTGTTTATTCTGTTAAAAATAGCAATCAGGTAACCTAATGCAATAAATGCCCCCGGAGCCAGAACAAATACAAGTATCACTTTTGGGCTGCCACTGGCGTCGAGAGGGAATATAGGCAAATGCAATCCAAAGATGGCACTGGAGCCAAGGATCTCTCTGACACCTCCAAGCACTGTTAAAGCAAAGGCAAATCCGAGTCCCATCCCGAGCCCATCGATGATAGCCGAGGGGGTGCTTTGTTTTGAAGCATAGGCCTCTGCACGGCCCAACACCAGACAGTTGACAACAATAAGCGGTATGAATAACCCAAGCTCTTTGTGCAGTGCAGGCGCATACCCTTTCATTACCATATCAACAATTGTTACAAAAGTAGCTATGATCACAATAAAGGAAGGGATTCTCACCTTCGGAGGTATCGCTTTTTTAATTATTGAGATTACAAGGTTCGAAAATACCAGTACAAAAGTAGTGGCAAGTCCCATACCCAATCCGTTGATTGCAGAGGTGGTTACACCTAAAGTAGGACATAACCCCAGCAGAAGCACAAATACAGGATTGTCTTTTAAAAAACCTTTACTGAAATTTTTCCATTGATTCATTTTATTTGTCCTCCTTCTTTAAGCGCTCTTTATATGTATTAAGCGCTGTTGGCAGAGCCTTGAAAGCCCGTTCAACAGCATCACTGAAAGCTCTTGATGTGATCGTTGCCGCTGTGATAGCATCGATTTTACTATCAGGATTATCTTTACGCATCGACAGGTTGAATTTGTTACTCTTTTCATTGTAGTCAGGTTTCTTGCCGATAAATTGGTAAGGCCAGTCTGATTTTGATGCATCCATCTTATCTCCTAAACCCGGTGTCTCTGCATGCTCTAGCACTGAAGTGTTGATAATGGTGCTGTCAGGTCTAAATCCTACCATGATCCTGAACTTCCCGCTAAAACCATTTTTGGTGTATGACTCAACAGCTATGGCAATCAGCGAATCTTCCTGCTTGGCATAGTAGAAAATAAGTTTGTCCTTGTCGGTATCATTGATGGTGAAAACCGAATCATCGATCTCATAATCTATGTCATCTGGCAGGACCGTATTTAATGCTTCTTCCAGTTTAGCCTTTTCTGCTGCTTTTACTGCATCTTCAGTGGCAATTTTTACAGCAGCAAGTGCAAGTCCGGCAATCCCTGTGACAAGAAAAAGGGTTACCACCATATTTAAAAATGTCGATTCTTTTTTAGCCATGTTTTATTACCTCCCCAAATCGTTTTGGTTTCATCGAACGATTAATTAATGGTACAAATGCATTCATAATAAGTATTGCAAATGAGACGCCTTCCGGATATGCTCCAAAGACTCTGATAATAACTGTGATCACACCACATCCCAATCCGAATACGATCATCCCTTTGGCCGACATGGGTGATGTTACCATATCTGTCGCCATATAAAATGCCCCTAAAATCAACCCTCCGGTAGCAATATGAAAAAGTGGCCCAACGTAAGTGTCGGGGTTAATATATTGTAAGATGCCTGTAAATATCACAACAGATCCGATATAGGCTACTGGTATATGCCAGAAGATCACTTTCCTGATAAGCATATATAATCCGCCTAACAAGAGCAGAACAGCAGATACTTCACCCATTGACCCTGCCATATATCCGGTAAGATACTCACCGAAATTATTGAGCAGGCCGTCAGAATAACTGGGTATATTAGCCATAGCTTGCTCTACCGTTTGTCCGGCACTAATGCCTTCTTTCACAACGCCAAGGGGTGTTGGACCGGTAAGTGCATCAACAGAAGGCAGATTGAACAACGGCTTTGGGGATGGCCAGGTGGTCATATCTACTGGCCAGGATATCAATAGAAATACACGCCCTACCAGCGCCGGGTTAAATGGATTCTTGCCTAATCCGCCAAAGGTCATTTTTCCCATGCCTATGGCTACCAAAGCACCAAGAACCAATATCCACGTTGGTAAGCTCGTTGGTACATTGAAAGCAAGTAAAATCCCTGTCACTACCGCTGAGATGTCCGTCACTGTCGGTGTTCCTTTGATGATGTACTTCATGATAAGCCACTCAAATATGACACAGGCCGCAAC
>JAVVFR010000168.1:0-4534 GCA_032250595.1 Bacteroidales bacterium
TGCGGATTGTTAAGAAAAATAAGACACACCAATGGCCATATTTCCAAAGTACGGTATGAATCACGGGAAGAATAATAGTTTTTCTCTATAGTTTAATGATCTTAAACTTCCGTACATTTTTGTCAGGGAGTATAATAGTCATGAAATAAGTCCCTTTGGCAAGTGATATTTCAGGATAGTCGAGATAAACAGTAAACTCCTGCCCATCGACAGTAAATATTTTTTCCGATAGTTTCTCCCCTACAATAGAATAGAGAGATACCGTAACATCACCTGCCTTTTCTGAAGATCCTGTTATCCCAATTATATTGTCTTTCAACGGGTTAGGGAAAACAGAGAGGGGTTTTTTCTCTTGCTCCGTAATGTAAGATACGTTATACACATACATTACTTTAACGGTAGTACATTGTTTTGCATCAACAACAAATACTTTTATCAACCCTGGACAAAGCCCTGTGGCTGTCTGAGTAGTTTGGGAAGCAGGGTCATCCCACAAATAACTGTAGGGAGGAGTCCCTCCGTTAGGAACAGCCTTGACACTGCCAGTACACATATTCGTAGAGTCATGACCAACAACAGCATCAATCTGTAAAGGAGCCGGCTCAGTAACAGTAAAAGTATCTTTCACAACACAACCGGCATCATCAGTGACGGTTAACTTGTAACTATTTGCCGGGAGAGAACTCAGGTTTTCCGTAATATGCCCGTTCGACCAAAGATATGAATAAGGCGGTACGCCACCAGTAACAGAAAGGTTAATAGATCCGTTGCCACCAAAATAACATGACACATGGTTTACTGTGGCTGAGGTGCTGATATATGACGAGGGCTCAGTGATAACAATGGTATCGGTCACATAGTTGTTAAGGTTATCTATCACTGTATAGAAATAAGTGCCGGCAGAGAGGCCTGTCAGATAGTTGACAGAGTCACCGGTAGACCATGATATAGAAAGAGGATATACACCACAGTAAATATCAAGGTATATCTCACCGTCATCACCGTTGTGACAGCTTACATTTTTTTCTATGGTGTTGACTGTGATCGGTTGATCGATAACCCATATTGTATCTATGTAAGGGATATGATTGGGTCCTGTGATGGTCAACAAAAGATAATTGGCGGTAAAAGGGATAGTAGGGATCATTCCGCTTCCGTTAGAGAGCTCGACAGATCCGATGAGCAACTCCGGAGTAGTGATTGATGCGGTTGCGTTGTCATAAGAACATCCGGTAATGGCGAATCCTGTAGAAGAGCAGTCGATACTATCGGCATGGCTGGCAGTGATCAAAGTGGGTGTTTGTGTACGTATTTTCATGGCCGGGTCACCAAAATAGTGTATCAGCTCATGGGTATACTGGCTGCTGCTGTTTCCGTAGCCCCATGTCTGTGTCATCCTCAGCAATCCATAATTTACCACAACTCCCATCTCTCTGATATCGTTGTGCGACTGCACATTGGGCACATACAAACCGCCCTGCCCAAAATCAGGCACTAGCCCCGGGTTTGCCCATATCGCATCGAACAACCCGGCTGTTAATCCATCGTTCCAGCCACTATAGCTATAATACGAAGCAGCCACCACACCAACGGCACCACCATTCATACGGTGAAATTTCTCAGCGAAGCACTCATTCAGGGTAAACTCTCCTGTGTGACAGTTGATACTGAACACCACCGGTTGCTTGTTACCATTGTTGAGCATAGAGAGGTTGGAAGTGGTGAAATTGGGTGCATGCCAACCCGTCCCTCCTGCGTATCCATGATCACGATGCAAGACATAAAATGCACCACTGTTGATCTTCGAAGCAATTTTGCTGGCATTGCCGTTCCAGTCAAAAGAAGAGGATGTTAAGTCAGGAGGTAATGGCTGTCCGTTAGAGTAATAACCAGCATTGTAATATAGGGGTATGGAGGAACTGCTGGCATAATAAACCCTGTTAACGGTATATCCCTTGTTCATAAGATAATCTCTCACCTCTTCACTGGTATGGACAAAACGCCGGTCGGCATAGGAGTCGTAATTATCGTCCTGAAACTGAGCACAGTTCAATCCGGTTTGATAAAAAGTGGAGTCGGTCACAGGATCTTTTTCATAGTTAATGATCTTTTGCACCATCATCATTGCCTGATTAGCTGATGAGGCAGAGATCCTTCCTTTAGCCATATCGGGGATATAGTCATTCCCCCCTCCCATCGTCACATAATAAAGGTCGGTACCAAAAGGGTCACTCGTTGGACTCTGCAAGATCTTTGCCGGAACATGCTGATGATCACCAATAATAAGAAGATAATCGGGCTTAACATTCCATTGGTCATACCGTGTATGAACAGCACTCGTTACTTGTGGTGAAGTCCATGATGAACGAGCGACCAACTCAACAGAATATCCCATCTGTCGCTTCCATCGTGCCATCAGTTGAGCAGCATCAAAAAATAGTGAATCGGTAATGATAATATACTCTTTCCCGCTCAATGTAGGGTTCAGATTTCGTGAAGAAGAACTGCCTTCAGCATCGATATACTTTTTAACAGCACTGTAGTTACTGAACACAGAAGGGAATTGTGCTAAAAAATTTGCGGAATGTTTTGAAACATCGAAGAAATGCTCACTGCCGGAATAAGAGAGATGGAAAGAGACGGTCTTATTAAATTTAAGGGTATGGGTCACCGGGTTGTATTGCAATGGTGTTACCTCAACGATAGCCACTTTCATACCTCTGTATTCTTGTATATCAACGATATTTACCGGATTTAGCGGAAAGAAAGCATTGGTATTATAGAGGAGTGTATCATATCCGAACTCAGGTTCCGGGTCCCCATAACGATCGGTGGCAGGCTGTAAAGCAGGATAAACATGATATGGCTTTTCATATATGACAACAAATTCGTCATAATGTAAAGAGAACTCAGCCCCTTCCGGGATAATAATTACTTCAGTCTTTGCCGGCATTGCCGGTGCCCCGGTTTGATGTGTATGCGACAACCCCTCTATCGATAGCCGATGCCATGGTTTGTTATCAACGATTACCTCCCTGCTGTCATATTCAGAGAAAGTGTAAGTGGCCCCAAAGCCCTCCGTGTCATTATTGTCGATAATACGATGAATAGCCGGTGTCGTTCTTTTTATAGTTTGTGCTTCACTCACAAAAGGTAAGGATATACAAAAGTATGCAAGAAAAATTGTCAATAGCGTTGTTCTGAACATGTTGATAATAATAAAATTAATAATCTATGCAAAGATAGTGTGCTTAAGCTTAATAAAAAAGCCAAATAATTAATCAAAATTACTACAGTTGTGATACATGGCATCAGAGGAATAACAAATCATTAACAAACAATTTTGTACTTTTGCCATAAGAATATTAATAGAAAAGCAAATGTTTAACATAACTTCATCTTTGTGGAAACAGTAGCAAGTGGAATACGACCGACCGGCAGGCTGCATCTGGGTAATTATTGTGGTGCTCTTGCAAATTTTGTTAAGATGCAACATACCCATCAGTGTTATTTTTTTATTGCAGATTATCACTCTTTAACTACCCATCCAACACCTCATGATCTGCATGGCAACGTAAAAAATGCACTGGTAGAATATCTTGCTTCCGGCCTTGATCCGGAGAAGGCTACACTATATATCCAGAGTGATGTGCCTGAGACTGCTGAGTTGTACCTGTTGCTCAACATGAATGCCTATCTGGGAGAGCTTGAACGTGTAGCCTCTTTCAAGGACAAGATCCGTGCACAACCTGAGAATATCAATGCCGGGCTGCTTACCTATCCTGTGCTTATGGCAGCAGATATCATTATCCATAAAGCATCAAAAGTGCCTGTAGGAAAGGACCAGGAGCAGCATCTTGAGATGACACGTACTTTTGCACGCCGGTTTAACAGACTCTACCATGTTGATTATTTCCCGGAACCTGAAGCGTTTAACTTCGGGGAGACCCTGGTAAAAGTGCCGGGCCTCGATGGATCCGGCAAAATGAGTAAATCCGAAAACCCTAACGCAGTGATATTTTTGGCGGATGATCCAAAAACTATTCAGAAAAAAATTATGCGAGCCGTTACCGATAGTGGCCCGGAGAAAACCAACCAGGAAAAACCGCTCCCTGTACAAAACCTTTTTGATATTATGAAGATCGTTTCCAATGAAGATACATATACCTATTTTGATGATCATTACAATACCTGCCACATAAAATATGGCGATTTAAAAAAACAACTGGCACAGGATGTTATCTCCTACACGAAACCCGTCAGGGAAAAGATCATTCAGTTAACTGCCGACAACCATTATCTGAAGAAGGTAGCAGCAATCGGGAAAGAAAAAGCAGTGGACAGTGCACGTAAAACCATCAGGGAGGTGCGGGAGATCATCGGATTTAAACCGTTTTAACCGTTTCGCAAATACACCATTATCACTGTCCCAAAAAAATGTAAGATCCTCTATTATCTTTCATAAGAAAAACCACTTTATCGTTATTGCCATTCTGTATGGTATTATGCTATATAATTCAACCAGGAAAGAGCA
>JAVVFR010000170.1:0-4515 GCA_032250595.1 Bacteroidales bacterium
CCCCAGTTTTTGAGACAGCATTTTAACTTTATGAAGTGGCCCGACTTCGACAGGTTCCTCTGGAAGAAGATCAAGCAGAACGTGATGGAACAACAGTCAGATATTGAACTGCAGATTGTTGCCGCTGATATTGATAGTTCCGCGGTGGAGGCTGCCACTTTTAATATCAAAAATATCAGAATGCATAAAGATATTTCAATAATCCACTCCGATTTCTTTGCTCTTAAAAATCCGTTTGAAAATGGGTTTATTATTTCAAACCCACCCTATGGTGAACGTCTCGATATGAACGAACCTAATGCATTCTACAGGAAAATGCGTGATCAGTTGAAAAACAACTATTCAGGGTATAAAGCCTGTTTATTTAGCGCCAACAACCAGGCATTAAAATCAATACGATTAAAACCCAACCGTAAGATACCTCTCTTTAATGGTGCATTGGAGTGCAGGTTGTTTTGTTACGATCTCTTCAATGAGGGCAGGGAGTGAGAGTTGTAGAAAAACAGACAATAGATGTATGTTGTTGGTCAGCGCTAAATGAGAACAATATATTATTTTTATTGTGAGATCAGCAGATAAGTTCTTGTATTAATAAATGATTGTTATGAAAACAATAAAACGCATTGCGACATTAACATCCGGGGGTGATGCTCCCGGCATGAATGCTGCGGTAAGGGCAGTTGTCAGGACGGCACTCTATCATAATCTGGTGCCTTTTGGCATCTATCGTGGTTATGAAGGATTGATTGATGGTGACATAAGAGGGCTGGATAACCACTCTGTAGCGAGGATCATACAGCGAGGGGGTACCTTTCTGCAGTCGGCACGGAGCGAACGGTTTAGGACGGATGAAGGCCTTATGGAGGCATGCGGGAACCTTAAAAAGCATGATATCGATGCGCTGATCGTTATTGGTGGCGACGGCACATTCAGGGGTGCCCAGGCGCTCAGTGAGAAGTGTGATGTAAGAATGATCGGTATTCCGGGGACTATTGATAACGATCTCTATGGAACCGACTTTACCATCGGTTATGATACAGCTATAAATACTGTTGTAGAGGCCGTGGATAAGATCAGAGATACTGCCGGATCACATAACAGGCTTTTTTTTATTGAAGTAATGGGGCGTGATGCCGGTTTCATTGCTCTGCGCAGTGGAATAGCAACAGGGGCAGAAGCTATCCTTATTCCTGAAACAGAAACACATATCGATGAACTTATTGAAAAATTGCAGTATAACCGTCGTAAGAGTAAGACATCAGGTATTATTATTGTCGCTGAAGGTGATGATGCCGGTGGTGCATACCAGATAGCGCAAAAAGTGTCAGAAAAATTTGATGGTTATTCTACCCGTGTCACAGTGCTCGGACATGTGCAAAGGGGAGGTGCTCCGTCGTGTATGGATCGTGTGCTTGCCAGCGAACTGGGATTTGCTTCCATAACAGCACTGCTGGATCATAAACATAATGTGATGATCGGGAAAAATAATAAAAAAATTGTGTTTACCCCTTTTGAGAAAGCTACAAAACATCATAACAAAATCAATCATCAACTGCTAAATATGGCCCGGGTGCTCTCTATGTAGCAGGTCGCTACTGGTCTTTCAACAATATTGCCAAACATACCATGGAAGAAACACTTTTTGCCGAAATTTTATTACCCCTTCATATACCGGGTTGTCTTACATACCGGGTTCCCGTAGTGTTGGCCGGGCAGATGGGTGTTGGGAAAAGAGTGGTGGTTCCATTAGGGAAAAAGAAGAAGTATACCGGGATAGTAAAGCGCTTACATACAATACCACCTCAGGTACCCACCATTAAATATGTCGAGGCTATTGTCGACGAAAAGCCACTCGTCACGGAGAAAGAGTTGCAACTGTGGGAATGGATAGCAGAGTACTATCTTTGTTTTCAGGGCGATGTGATGCAAGCCGCCTTGCCTTCAGTGCTTAAGCTGCAAAGTGAAACACGTATAACGTTTCATCCCGGATTTGACGGGGAGAGTATCGATTTGTCAGAGAAAGAGCTGAAGGTGATGGATGCTCTTTTGTCTAATGAGGATATGACACTCAGCGACATAGCATCACTTGTTGATCAACAAAAAGTATGGCCGCTGGTAAAAGGGCTTGTCGACAAAGGGGTAATAATCACTAATGAAGAGATCACGAAGAAGTTCAAACCAAAATTGATCAATACGTATCGGCTTGCCAACGATTATCATACTGAAGAATCGCTGCATGCTCTTTTTGATAAATTAGCAGGCAAGGCATATAAGCAGTTGGAGGCCGTGATGACTTTTGTGCGGTTGGCAGGGGAATCGATCGCCATACATCGAATTGAACAGTCGGTGTTACTTAAGGAGTCGAAGGTAAAAACTACTGTGCTTAATGCTTTAGTGAAGAAGGGGGTTTTTATCAAGGAGATCATCGAAGCGAGTCGTTTTGAGAGTGTCCTTCCCAAAAAGCCGGTAAGTTCAATAACACTCAACGACTGCCAGGTGAATGCACTGAAGGCAATAGACAGTGCTTTTCTGGAAAAGAAGCCTGTGCTGTTACACGGTGTTACAGGCAGTGGTAAAACAGAGATATATATCAGGCTGATACAACAGCAGATCGACAGGAGACAGCAAACGCTGTATCTCCTGCCTGAGATAGCACTAACGAGTCAAATTATCAACAGGTTACAATACTATTTTGGGGATAAAGTGATGGTGTATCACTCCGGGTTTAACGAAATGGAACGTGCAGAGGTATGGCAGCGCGCAGCCGCCTTTACCGGTGCCGATAACGATCCTTTTGTGCTGCTGGGTGCCAGGTCGGCACTTTTTTTACCATTGAGGAATCCCGGTCTGGTAATCGTTGATGAGGAACACGACACCTCTTTCAAGCAAAATGAAGCTCCACCAAGATACAATGCCCGCGATGTGGCTATAGTAATAGCTAAAATGTTTAATATCCCCGTTATCCTCGGCTCCGCCACTCCGGCAGTAGAGAGCTATTATAACGCAGAAACAGGAAAGTATGCACTTATTGAGATCAACAAAAGGTTCTCCGGTGTCCCGATGCCTGAGATTATGGTGGCAGACCTAAGGAAAGAGCGTAAAAATAAAACTATGCAAGAGCATTTCTCGTCGTTGCTGGTAAAGAAAATGAAAGAAGCACTCAACGATGATGAACAGATTATTCTCTTTCAAAACAGACGAGGGTTCTCACTAAGGCTTTTTTGTACACAATGTGGTTGGACTCCCGAGTGTCCTCATTGTGATGTGTCGCTGACATATCACGAATATATAAGGAAAATAAAATGTCACTATTGTGGCTATAGTCAAAGCGTCCCCACACGGTGTGAGGTATGTAATAGTGCTGAAGTGAAAATGGCAGGATTCGGTACAGAACGCATTGAAAACGAACTGCCTTTGATCTTCCCCGATGCAAAGGTCAATAGAATGGACCTTGAGACAACCAGGAAGAAACATGCTTATGCCAAGATATTCGAAGCATTCGAGACAAGAGAGACAGATATCCTTGTAGGAACACAAATGGTCTCAAAAGGCCTCGACTTCGACAACGTTGGCGTAGTGGGTATTATGAATGCCGACAATATGATCAATTTCCCCGACTTCAGGTCATTTGAACGTAGCTTTATGCAAATAACCCAGGTAAGCGGTAGAGCCGGCAGGAAGAATAAGCGGGGCAGGGTGGTGATACAATCCAGCAACCCAGATCACGATGTAATAAGGTTTGCCATCAACAACGACTATCAGGCTATGTACAAAAGCCAACTGATGGAAAGAAAACAGTACAGGTACCCGCCGTTTTTTAGGATTGTACTTATCACATTAAAAGGAAGGGATAGGAGTAACGTGAATAAGGCTGCCGAATACCTCGCTGCTCTTCTGAAGAACAGGTTGCCGGGCCTGGTGCTGGGACCGGAGTATCCGCTCGTCCCCAGAATAAAAAACCAGTTTCTTAAACAGATCATGGTTAAACTACCCAGAGATAAAGATTCCGGTAAAAAAAAATCTTTTATTCTGAAAGCATCTGAATACACCAATAAACAGATTGATTATAAACAGGTCAGAATTATTCTTAATGTAGATCCATATTAGTCTGTATCGTCTTCTATGATCAGAAAAATATCTTCATGCTCCCGCTTCATTAAAAACTCCTCTCGTGCATAACGCTCAACAGTGTTGATATTGTTCTCCAGATTAAAGATCAGTTGCTTGTTGTTAGCTATCTCTTCTTTGTAATATTTGCGTTTCTCAAGCATCATATTCAACTCATTTCGTTTCTTTATCTGCATAATCATATTGTTGGGATCAAAGATGCCCATCCATATTACAAATACGAGTATAGAAATTACATACTTGTTTGTTAGTACTTTCCAACGTGACTTTGTTGGTTTCTCCTCCGGTTTGCCCGAAGTGCTCTGATGTTGTTCTGTTGTTTCACTCATGCCTCTGTTTTCTGAGAACAAAGATAGCAGCTCCTGCATCACTATTTTTGCCATTGTT
>JAVVFR010000169.1:0-4515 GCA_032250595.1 Bacteroidales bacterium
CAAAGTGAGATCAGTGCTTCCGGCTATACACCGGGTGAAGAGATTGCCGGCCGAATCAACTTCAAAAACAGCCACAACGCTAATATTACTTTTGATAAACGAAATAAAAGGATTTTCTTTTCGCGCTGCTATGAAGATAGAGATAATGAGATGCGTTGTAAACTTATGACCGCGGAATACGATAAAGAAAGGTTTGGGAAACCGGAGGAACTTAAAAATCCTATTAATATCGATAATGCCAATGCATCACAACCCTTCTATGTTGATCTGGGAAAGACCGAAGTGTTGTATTTTGTAAGTGACCGACAGGGGGGGTATGGCGGAAATGATATCTGGTATTCAATATGGAATGGAACGGGTTTTACTAACCCAATTAACTGCGGAAGTAATATCAACACACCGGGCAATGAAGTAACTCCTTTTTATGATACCGTGAGAGGAGGGCTCTTCTTTAGCTCTGATTGGCATCCGGGACTCGGTGGATACGATATCTTTTTTGCAAAAGGAGGTTTTAATGGATGGGAAATGCCTAAAAACCTCGGAAGACCTTTTAATTCATCAGCCAATGATATTTATTTCTCTGTTAACCCTAATGATTCCAATGGTTATTTTACTTCTAACCGCCCCGGTTCATTATATCTCAAAGGTGAAACTTGTTGTAATGATATATATGCTTATGAATATTTCGATGAACAACCTACAATAGCTGATACATTGAAAAATGGTCAACAACCCACAGACTCCATTCAGGAAAAGGCTCGGTTGTTACTACCTATTGTGCTATATTTTCATAATGATGAACCCGATCCTGCCACCACCAAAACAATCGCTTCAAAGCATTATAAACAAACACTGGATGAGTATACTAAAATGAAAGAGATATATCGCTTTGAATATGCAAAAGGATTGAAAGGCCAGGAGAAAGAGGAAGCAATGCTGGATATCGACAGTTTCTTTGTTGAGCATGTTCAATCGGGCTATGAGAAATTGAACCGACTTATTGACTATCTGACAATAGACCTGCAACATGGCAACAGTGTTCAGCTTTTAATAAAAGGTTTCTGCTCACCATTACATACCAGCGAATATAATATTAACCTTTCAAAACGCAGGATCAGTTCGTTAAAGAAGTATCTTGAATATGCCAATGACAGTGTGTTATTTCCATATCTAAACCATACAGCGGAAAATGGCGCAAAGCTTATGATTTATGAAGATCCGGTGGGAGAGGAGATGTCAAGTCCTTTTGTGAGTGATAACCCTAATGATATCAGGAATGCTGTTTATAGCCGGGTGGCTGCTTTTGAACGACGGATTGAAATTGTGATGTATGTCGCCGACCATGACTCAAATTTAGTCGCGTTTTCTGATATGCCTGCTATTCAAACCGATAAGTATATTACTATTGATACTATGGAACAGGATCAAAAGGTGTTGTTTAAAATTGAAATTACAAATAGCGGTAAAAGTGAATTAATAATTCATACAGTAGATTTTGACAAGCAGTTTCTCTGGATAGAGTGGGACAATACTCCTGTTTTGCAGGAAGAAACCACAGTGTTTAATGTGTTGGTAAGGGCTGGATCGCAATTAGGAAAATGGATGCAAACAGTGGTGGTTGAATCCAATGTCCCCGGAAAACCATTTCAGATAAAGCTGGACTCATATGTTAAAGCGAAGTAAAATATTGATCATAGTCATTGTATCTTTTGGTATAGCTTTTCATTGTAAGAATTTTGCTAATCCTGAAAATGCAGTAATGCCAGTGCTTCATGAGCTAATTCAGATTGATATCCCTCAGACCTCAGCAATAGAATTGTCGTTTATAGATGCAGGATTGGTTGATGTCAACGATTTTGATACAACCATTATGGTTGATCTGGCCTATGGCAAAGCTGATAATTTTGTAGGTGTTAATTTTTATGGTGGATTTAACAATGCCTATCTGCAGCCTGAGGTAGCTGAAATGTTGGTAAAGGCACAAAGATATCTCAGGGGTATTGACTCATCACTGGTATTGTGTGTGCTTGATGCTGCACGACCGAGGTGGGTGCAACAGATGATGTGGGACTCCGTTAAGCCTCCTCCGGGAATGTTTAAAGGATTTCTTGTCTCTAACCCTGCCAATGGATCTGTTCATAACTATGGATGTGCTGTGGATGTTACCATCTGTCACAAAACCACTAAATTACCCCTTGATATGGGATCCCCTTTCGATTATTTTGGCCCGGAAGCGTATCCTGTGGAAGAAGAGCGTATGCTGAAGAGCGGAAAACTTACCTATGATCAAATAAAGCATAGAAAACTGCTTCGGAAGGTAATGTATAAAGCAGGATTTTTCAATATCCAAACTGAATGGTGGCATTTCAACGCATGCCATAGGGAAGCAGCGAAGCAGAAATATCACATCCTCGAATAATAGAATGGAGAGATTTTTGCAATACTATTTTATTATCTTTGCATGTAAATATTTATGATGATGAAGCTAAAGAATATTGTTCGTTGGCATATTCCTGTTGCCACTATTTTTACCGCCCTGGTTGTTGTATTACTTATAGGAGCCGGAAAGTTTAATGATTACCGTGAAAATGTTATCATTAGAACAGTGCTTACTACACTCAATTTTTATCACTACCAACCGGTTGACATAAATGATAAATTCTCTGAAACTGTATTTATAAACTACATAGAAGCACTTGATAGAAATAAAAAGTTCTTTCTTGCAGAAGATATAAAACAGGTAGAACGATATAAATATTCGATTGATGAGGAGTTGAATTCCGGCAAATATCTGTTTTTTAGTGAGATAGAAGATATTGTAACTAAACGTATCGATGAAGCTGAACAGTATTATAAAAATGCATTGGAAAATCCTTTTGATTTTACGGTTGACGAAGAGATAGAATTAGATCCCGATAAGGTGGATTATGCCAATACCAAAGAAGAGTTGCAGGAGGAGTGGCGTAAAGCGATGAAGTATCAGGTGATGACACGGATCCATCATGAACTCAGTATTCAGGAGAAGGCAGTTGAAAAGACAGATACAGTAGTTGAGATCAAGAGTTTTTCCGAGATAGAGCAGAAAGCACGGCAAGATCTGTTGGATACACACAACGATTGGTTTGAGCGACTGAAAAAACTGGACAGGATTGACCGTTTTGCTTCTTTCATTAATGCTGTAACCACGGTGTACGATCCTCATACAAACTATTTTCCTCCTAAGATCAGGGAAGATTTTGATATCGCCATGTCGGGTCAACTGGAGGGCATAGGTGCCGTACTTACTGAGAAAGGCGGTTTTGTACAGGTGACAGAAATTGTTCCCGGGAGCCCTTCCTGGAAACAAGGTGATCTGAAAGAGGGTGATGTTATTCTGAAAGTGGCTCAGGGCGACGATGAATCAGTGAGTATTGTTGGTATGCGTCTCGATGAAGCAGTGAAGCTTATCAGAGGGCATAAAGGCAGTGTGGTGAATCTTACTGTTAAAAAGAAAATTGATGATGAAATCGTACTTATTTCCATAACTAGAGATGTGGTGCAGATGGAAGAGACATACGCTAAATCTGCTATCATTACATCATCGAAAGGAAAGAAAACTGGGTATATTTTCTTGCCAAAATTTTATGTGGATTTCAACAACATTTATACCGGGCGATCGGCTGCCCGTGACGTGCTGTTGGAAATTGAGAAACTGAAAAACGACGGTGTTGATGCTATCATTCTCGACTTAAGAAACAATGGCGGGGGATCACTGCCGGATGTGGTCAAAATGACCGGATATTTCATTAAACATGGGCCGGTGGTTCAGGTTGCCAATCCAAAAACAAAAACCGAACTGCTGAAAGATGTTGATCCCGCTATTCAATATAAAGGACCGGTTGTAGTGATGGTAAACAAAATCAGTGCATCTGCTTCAGAAATCCTGGCCGCTGCACTGCAAGATTATCAAAGAGCTGTAATTGTTGGCAGCCCAACAACATACGGAAAAGGTACTGTGCAGCAGCTTATTGACCTCGATATGCTCGTTGATGACAATGAGGGCAAACCCCTTGGTTCTATTAAACTTACTATGCAAAAGTTCTATAGAGTCAATGGCGGAGCTACCCAACTTAAAGGGGTTGTGCCGGATATCATTATACCCGATCAATACAGGTATATCGAGTTTGGAGAAAAAGAATTAGACAACCCGATGCCATGGTCTAAAATAAAGTCAACAGCTTATCAAAAATGGGACGGCCCCTTTCCCGACCTCAAAAACCTCAGGAAAAAAAGTGAGCAAAGAGTGAATGAATGCGACGATTTTGCGGTTATTGAAGAACATGCTTTGAGAATTAAAGCCCAGCGCGAACAAACAACTGAGACTCTTAACCTGGAGAAGTATCGTGCAAAAAGAGAAAAATATAAAAAAGAGACCGAAAAGTTCAATCAGATAATGGATAAAGAAACACCGCTTCTGGTGAAGTTTACCTCTGCCGATAAGACAACGTTTGTTGAAGACAGCGTTAAATCAGAGGT
>JAVVFR010000172.1:0-4485 GCA_032250595.1 Bacteroidales bacterium
TTTTAAATACGAGTTTTTTTGTGAACCGCACAGCGATCCCTCTCAGATCGCTTTTGTGTATGACGGTGTTAAGAATATCTCCTTACTCAAAGGGAATCTGATTGTTAAAAATGATATTAATACCGTCATTGAATTTAAACCTTATGCATATCAACGTATTGATGGGAGAAAAGTACGGGTTGAATGTGATTATGTTAATAAAAGAAACCGGGTTTGGTTCAAGATCGATAAAAACTATAATCCTGATTATCCATTGATTATCGATCCTATTGTAAGGGTATTTGCTTCTTATTCCGGCTCTACTGCTGATAATTGGGGATATTCAGCAACGTACGATAACGATGGGTACCTATATGCAGGAGGTAATGCTTTCGGTATTGGCTATCCTACCACGAGTGCTTATCAGTTAAATTATGGTGGCGGCTCCTGTGATATTGTTATCTCAAAATACGATACTACAGGTTCTTTTATGCTCTATTCCACCTATCTGGGTGGCAGTGGTACTGAAGTGCCACATAGTTTGATTACCAATTCACTGAATGAGCTCTATGTGCTTGCTACAACAAGCTCGCTTAATTTTCCGGTTACACCAGGAGCCTTTGATGGTACTTTTAATGGAGGAAACCCTTATATCCTTACCTATGTATTGAATTATACAAACGGTTCTGATATAGCTGTCTCAAAGTTCAGTGCTGATGGCACACAACTGTTGGCATCAACATACGTTGGTGGCAGTGCCAACGATGGGTTGAATACCTTTGCTCCTCTCAGGTACAATTATGCCGATGATGTGAGGGGTGAGATCGTACTTGATAATAACGAGAATGTTATTGTGGTCAGTTGTACATTTTCAACCAATTTTCCTGTTACTGCCGGAGCATATCAGACCTCTCATGCAGGTGGACAGGATGCGTGTTTGTTTAAACTCGACAATCAACTGTCGACAATGATTTGGGGTACACTCTTTGGAGGCAGTGTTCACGATGCTGCTTACAGTGTGGTTACCAAAGATAACGACGAGATATATTTAGCCGGTGGTACTACATCAGGCAATTTGCCGGTAACGCCGGGTACGCTTTACTCTGCTAATCAAGGCGGTGCAGATGGATGGATTGCCAAATTCTCAGCCAATGGGAATCAACTACTGGCATCTACTTATTTTGGCTCTCCTTCCTATGACCAGATCTATTTTGTTGACCTCGACAGATATGGTAATGTTTATGTATTAGGGCAAACAGAGGAGCCCGGAACATATTTTGTGCAGAATGCTACCTGGTTCACAGCATCGGGGGGCCAGTTTATCACTAAAATGAACCCTGCATTATCCAATATTGTTTGGTCAACGGCTTTTGGTAACGGCACCGTTGTTCCTGATATCTCCCCAACAGCGTTTATGGTTGACCTTTGTAATAATATTTATCTCTCAGGATGGGGAGGAAATGTGAACGGATTTGGCACAACAACCGGATTGCCAATAACAGTGGATGCTTTTCAGTCCACTACCGATGGCAGTGATTACTACTTCCTGGTGATAAAAGATGACGGCTCCGGAATAACTTATGGATCATTTTACGGAGGGTCGATCTCTGATGAGCATGTGGATGGTGGCACCAGCCGTTTCGATAAAAAAGGAAGGATATATCAAATGGTGTGTGCCGGTTGTGGTGGACATAGCGACTTCCCGACCTCTCCCGGGGCCTGGTCTAATACCAACAACAGCTCAAACTGTAATAATGGTGTGGTTAAATTCGATTTTAACCTCCCTGTGCTGGTAGCCGATTTTATTAACCCTCCTTCAATATGTGCTCCCGATACTGTCCACTTTTTTAACTTATCGCTGATCCATAATCCTTCAAATACCAACTATTTCTGGGACTTTGGCGATGGTACCACCTCGACACAAATAAGTCCTACACACCTCTATACAATACCGGGTGTCTATCTTGTGACCCTGATCGTGACCGACCCACTAAGCTGTAACTACTCAGATACTTTGACACGGCAAGTGCTTGTCCTTAAAGGTGGCAGAGATACATTGCCTGATGTGGAGATATGCCTTGGCGATTTTGCACAAATAGGTATCCTCCCTGTTAATGACCCAACCATCTCTTATCATTGGATACCCGGTACTTCCCTGAGTAATACTACCATCAGTAATCCTATCGCTAATCCGGTCTCAACAATAAGTTACAATCTGTATGTATCTAATGCATTATGTGCTGATACCCTCGAACAGAAAGTGATAGTGTATGATCTTCAGGTTGATGCAGGAGACTCTGTGCTGGCCTGCCTTAGCAACGTAACCCTTACCGCAGTATCTTCCAATGCAAATGTTTCTTTTTTTTGGGCAGAGACAAGTGCGTTTTCTACGATGTTGAATCTCTCTCCTAATGACAGCACTGCAAATATTGTATTAACTACACCTAAATACTATTATGTTAAAATTGACAATGGGGTTTGTCAGGCTGTTGATAGTGTGTGGGTAGATCGAAAGATCACTACAATCGGTATTGTCACTACAGGCCCGACATGTTTTGGCGATTGTGACGGTACCATTACTGTGATGATGTCGGGTGGTACACCGCCAATGACTTATGTGTGGTCATCATCTTCCTCTACTACTAATACAGCAACCGGCTTATGCAGTGGTGCGCATACTGTTACAGCAACCGATGCAATGGGATGTGAAGGCATTGAAACGATAACACTGCTCGATCCGCCACGCCTGGAGAGTGATCCTAAAGCTAAAAATGCACCATGTGAAGAGGTGTGTATCGGTAAAGCATGGGTAAACGCACAAGGGGGTACACCACCTTATACGTATCTCTGGGATGACCCCGGTGCACAAACAAATGATCCTGCTTCTGCTCTATGCCCGGGAATATTTATTGCACGCACAACAGATAGTAATGGTTGTGTCAGGTTCGATACTATTGAAGTTATCGATTCCTCGATTTATGTCAATATCAGTGTTACAGCCAGCAGAGATACTGTGTTTGAAGGGCAAAGCACACAGCTTAATGTAACAAACCTCGGACCGGGTTACACTTATGAATGGACACCAACTACTTATCTCGACGATCCTTTTATCCATAACCCGAAGGCTAATCCCTTGGCACCAATTACTTACTATGTTATCGTTAGAGATCAGTATGGTTGTGTGTGGATTGACTCCATTTTGATTATGGTGATTGAAGTATTCTGCGACTGGCCCTATATTTTTGTCCCGAATGCGTTTTCACCCAACGGAGATGGGATAAATGATGTTCTTTATGTCCGTTCTATCTATGCAGAAGAAGTGTATTTTGTTGTCTTTAATCGATGGGGAGAAAAGGTATTTGAAACAAATGATATTACTATTGGATGGGATGGCACGTATAAAGGACGTGATGCCGATCCCGGGGTTTTTGATTATTATCTCGAGGTGAAATGTTTTAATCAGGTTTATTTTAAGAAAAAAGGTAATATTACATTAATACGATAGCGCTTGATACGATTTTTATATATAGTATGTTTTTTTTGTTTGATGGGTTCTGTTTCTGCACAGGATATTCATTTCTCTCAGTTTAACACCAATCCGGTATATCTCAACCCTGCGCAAGCAGGTTTTTATTTTGCGAGGTTCAGGGCAACAGCTAACCACCGTTCACAATGGCGTGCCGTTACCGTTCCTTTCAACTCCTTTATTGGTGGCGTAGACTTTAAAGTGTTTAATGATAAATATTCCCGCAATATCATTGGTGCCGGGGTAATGGCTTATTACGACCAGGCCGGCGACTCAAAGTTTGGCACCTCCTCCGGGGCATTAGCACTGTCGTACATCAGATCGCTGAGCCAGTTTAATAATAATTATCTGTCATTCGGAATGAAAGCAAGCTATAATGATAGGTCATACGATTATACAGCATTGATGTTTGATAACCAGTTTAATGGAAAGACATACGATCCTTCTATTCATAATGGTGAATCGTTACTTTATCGTGGATTTAACTATTTCGACCTCAGTGCAGGGGTGCATTGGTTTATGAAGCCTTCCAGCGACCTCTCTTTTAATGCCGGTTTCGCATTATCACACCTGAATACTCCCGAACAGTCATTTCTTGATAACAGTGAGGTGAAGCTCGATAGAAAATTGGTGGTTTATGGAAATGCGGAGATCAGTACATCCAATAAACAATCATACCGGCCGGGGTTATATTTTGCACGACAAGGAACCTATACCGAGATCATTGCGGGAAGTTATATTGATTTTGACAGCTATTCTGCAACCTCCGGTTTCTCTATCGTTAGTGCAGGCCTCTTTTTCAGACCTGTTGATGCAGCTATTCTTATTGTAGGGTTTGAATATGCCGGTGTTGATTTTGGCATCAGCTATGATGTAAACTATTCAGGCTTGCGCAAAGCAAGTAGTTTTAGAGGTGGCTTTGAACTCTCTGCTATATATCTGCTTAATAAGAAAAAGAGAAGTAATAATAAGAAAAAAAT
>JAVVFR010000171.1:0-4485 GCA_032250595.1 Bacteroidales bacterium
GTCTAACCTGGGCTCTGTGCCCTCTTTCCCGGTATAACGGGCAATACGATGTAAAGAATGGATACTTACATAAAGAATGTCACTGTTTTTGTAAATCAGTCGAACGGCCTCTTGTTTCTTGCCGTTGTTTTCAATAGCCTCCAGGCCATCAAACCGCCCAACACCATGGTCAATATGTGTTACAAAATCACCCTGTTGCAGGTTGTAAATCTCTTTTAAGGTGATCGCCTCTTTACGCTTATAACCATCCCGTAAATGAAATTTATGATAACGCTCAAAAATCTGATGGTCGGTAAAACAAACGACCTTCTGATCGTGATCAATGAATCCTTGATGGAGCGCTAAGAGAATAGGTTTTACAGGCACTTTGTCTTCATCACCAATGATATCTTCAAAAATTTTATAGAGGCGGTCAATCTGCTTTGGGCTGTCAGAGAGAATAAAACAGCTATGTCCTGAAGCGGTATGCCCTTCCAGCGAAGAGATCAAGAGTGGAAAGTTTTTATTGAATGATGGTTGTGGGCTTTGATCAACAGAAATATTATATGTCTCTTCAAATACCGGGCTGCTGCCCAAGGTGATGCATTGTCTTTTTCTGATATCATCGAGTGCTTCTTCACCCTTGCAAAAGAGTGTCTCAGGCGATTGGTGTTCTATAGCATCTGAAAGAGCCTGATGTGTTTTATGGGCAAGGTTAAAAGTGTTGTCCAGTACCTCCTTTATTGTTGTTAGCTCTTTTATCCATATCAATGCATGAGATGGCATGTAATCAAGAAAACTTTGGCGTTTCTCAGTTATCTGACGGCTCTGCAGGTTAGGTATAACAGTGATGTGGTTTAAGGTGTCTTTGGAGCGTTGTGTGACAGCATCGAAAGAACGAATCGATTCTACTTTGTCACCAAAAAACTCTATGCGGTATGGATTGTCATTCGAGAATGAGAAGAGGTCAATTATTCCGCCTCTGATAGCGAACTGTCCGGGGTCTGATACAAAATCGGTAGCTTCAAAGTTGTAAGCTAATAAAAGATCAGCCACAAAATCTAATCCGATACCCTCATCTTTGTTTATCCGTAATGTATTTGACTTTAAATATTTACGGGTAACCACTTTCTCCGATAGCGCTTCTGCATAAGTGATAATAATGCTCTGACGATCTTGTGAACCCAGCCGTTTTAGTACCTCAGTGCGTCGTAATACATTGTTGTTATCTACCTTCTCAATTTCATAAGGCCTGCGGTAAGTGGCAGGAAAAAAAAGCACTTTTCTTTTGAAATATTCGAGATGTCTTTCATCAAAAAGGTTTTCCAGATCATTATAAAAATAGGCTGCCTCCTCTTTATCATTCATAATGGCCAGCTGTAGTTTCACACCCTTTCGTAACAAGGATGCAACATACAGAGTGGGGGAAGAACCACAGCTGCCTTTTAAATGGATTTTTGCCGTGGGATCTGAATGTAAATGCTCATAGAGTTGATGCGTAGTGTCGCTTTCTGAATAGAATTTTATTAAAGGGTTTTCTGTCAACTTTTTTTTGCAAAATTATAAAGATTTTTGACTTGAAGCATGGATAAACAGACTATAATTGATAAATATGTGATTGGGGAAAAGGTTTGTAATGGTAAAAAACTTAACTTTACACACGTAAAATGGTCATTTTTATATCAAAAGATACATAAAAAAACCAACGGTTGATGATAGTATTCAAATTTGGTGGAGCTTCGATAAAAAATGCTACCGCTGCGAAAAATGTGCTCAAGATTCTTGATAATTATAAGCATAATGATCTTTTCGTGGTAATTTCCGCGATTGGAAAGACAACGAATATGTTGGAGCAGTTGATCAATAAACTTGAAGGAACAAGAGATTGTTTGTTAAAGCAATATAATGAAATCAAGGACTTTCATCTGGCTGTCTTGGAGGAGCTGCTACCCGGAAACCAAAAAGCGCTTCAGCATTTGATGGATTTATTTTCTGAATTACTCAGTGAATTAGATAAAACACCTGAAGATAATTATGACCGGACTTATGACAGGATAATCTGTTATGGAGAGCTTTTTTCCACTTCAATAATTGTTCATTATTTCGAGAGCCGGCAATTTCCGGTAAAGTATTTAGCTGCTCAACAGTTGATCATTACTGATGAAACATGGCGTGAAGCCCGTGTTAATTGGGAAGAGACCATAATGCGTATAAGAGAAAATGTGGAGTCACATAAAGAACAGATATTTATAACTGAAGGTTTTATCGGAAGTAGTGTAAATGGCCATCCTGTTTCGTTGGGCAGGGAGGGTTCTGATTTTACTGCAGCTATTGTGGCTTTTGCTTTGGATGCAGAAGAGGTTATGATCTGGAAAGATGTCCCCGGACTGATGAATGCAGATCCAAAAATTTTCCCTGAAGCAGAGAAACTTGATGTGATCTCCTACCACGAAACAATTGAGTTAGCTTATTACGGGGCAAAAGTAATTCACCCAAAAACTATCAAACCATTACAAAATAAAAAAATACCACTTAGGGTGAAGTCATTTGTAAACCCTGCCGATGAAGGTAGCCTGATACAATCGCTTAATGCCTATGATCAGATAATACCTAGTTTTATCGTTAAAAACAATCAGATACTTATCTCCGTTGCCACGAAAGACTTTACTTTTATTATGGAAGATCATCTCAGTTTTATTTTCTCACTTATGTCGCAAAACAATATTAGAGCCAACCTAATGCAAAACTCTGCTATTAGTTTTTCTGTTTGTGTTGATGACAAAGGTTCTAAAACAAATCGGTTTATTGAATTGCTGGCTGCGACCTTTGATCTTAAGTTTAATGCTAACCTGGATTTGATCACCATACGTCATTTTAATGATGAAGCAATAAGCCGTTTGTTAAAAGATAAAAACGTAATAGTAGAGCAGCGGAGTAGAAATACTGCACAGTTTGTTGTAAAGTCTCAATCTTAAAATTGCAAATGGTTTCCAGTATAAAGCTTCAGAATAATATTATTTTGGAATAACGACAGGGAAGTCATATTCAAAATCAGTAAAACGCATACGTTGTAGGATATTTTCGAGGAAGTTGATGTAGGCATCAGAAAACTGATATTTGTTGAGGTCGAAATACTCTTCCGGCAGCGATTTGTTACCAATAGTTCCCATATCGATAGAAGTAGTGTTATACTCTTCCAGTTCCTGGAAAGGCACAATTTTTTTCAAGACCGGCATCTGGCCGTACTCTTCTCTCAGGAGCAGGTCAACTACTTTATCTGCCAGAGTTTGAGTAAGTCTCCTGTCATATTTTCTGCAATATCCTGAGCGGGCGTAATATCCGGTTATTTGTGCACGAGCTTCTATTCCGAGATTTTTCGAGATATCCGAGGCAATAACTCCGCTGATGCCACCAAACCTGGGATGTCCGTATTCATCAAGTTCCGGGCTGGCATACACCACATCTACTGTATCTTTTTTGGCATCATACCATCGCACCCCTTCAGAGACAGCAATAATAACTGCTTTTTTGGGGTGATTCATATAGGTTTCTTTTACTGTTTCAAAGAAGACCTCCTGCTTCTCTTTGGTCATAATTACTTCTGGTATTAATGCCAGGGAAGCGCCTCCAAAGGCAGCGGTGCCGGTTAGCCATCCTGCATCGCGACCCATAACCTCCAGTACGATCAACCGGGAATGGCTCTCTGCTGTGGTTTTTATTTTGGCAGTGTATTCTGCAATGGCTTTTGCAGCAGATGGGAAGCCGGGACACAATACGGCTTCAATATTTTTCCCATCATAATGGTGGGTGGTTTTTGTGCGCAGGTCATTGTCAATGGTTTTTGGAAAGCCGATTACCGGGATGCCATGATCCTTAAACATGCGTTTGGCAGCTCCATTGGTGTCGTCGCCTCCAATAGAAACCAATACATCAATTCCATAGCGTTGAAGGTTTTCCAATACCTGTGGGACACGGTCTTCAGGGTTCTTTTTCGATGGAAACGGATTGGTGCGGCTTGAACGTAATGCAGTGCCACCATACCAACCATCGTATGGCTGGTTAGTTAAATCAACAACATCGCCCATTCCCAATAAACCTTTCCATCCATTCCGTATGCCATAAATCTTGTAACCAAGCAGTGCTGCCCTGTTTCGTATCGATTCAATACTGGAGTTCAAGGCAGGAGTGTCGCCACCACCTGTTAATATTGCCAATGTTTTTCCTTTAAAGAGTTTATTTCTGTTCATGGCCTCTCAATTTATGTTTCGATGCAACAAATATAGAAAATTCTTACTTTGTGATACCTATGGCAGGGTTTTATTGTTTAAGGAAATTGTTTTTTGCCACTGCACTTAATATGGAGCCTGAAATACTTTGATTACTGGCAATAGTAAGAATTCAGTTAACAGGTTTTGAGGAAACTTCATTAAGGGGTTTATTGTATTATCAACAATATCTCAATAAATAATTGCATTTTGAATATTCGTTTTGTATATTGGCTGCCAA
>JAVVFR010000173.1:0-4480 GCA_032250595.1 Bacteroidales bacterium
TATCCGGCTCATATGTCGGGTGATGCGGTATGGATCTCTTCAAAAGCGGATGCATTTTCAGGAGCTACGCCATTGTCGTTGGCAGCATCTGGCAATAGCGATGCCATGCCCGATATAATGACCAGCTTTGTCGGATTAATACCCGGCTCTGTTGGTGAGACCAGCATGATCGCTATTCTGCTTGGTGCAGCGATATTGATAATCACAGGTATAGCGAGTCTGAGAATAATGATACCTGTCTTTGCCGGAGGGTATCTCATGGCGCTCCTGCTTAATTTCTGGGGTACCAATAGCTTTATGGAAATACCGGCTTACGAACAGCTTATGATCGGAGGCTTTGCCTTTGGAGCTGTTTTTATGGCTACCGACCCTGTTTCAGCAGCACAAACACCTACAGGAAAATGGATCTACGGACTCCTTATTGGCGTTCTCGGCATCCTCATCAGAGTGCTGAACCCTGCATACCCCGAAGGTATGATGCTCGCTATTCTCTTTATGAATATTATGGCACCGCTTATCGATCATTATGTCATTCAACATAATATAAAAAGACGTTTAAAACGGAAAATTACTCCCGTTCATTAACAATGAAAAATTTTATCCATGGCAAAAAGATACAGTAATTTATATATCGGGTTATTCTCGGCTGTAATGGTGATATTTGTTGCAACGCTGCTTGCTTTAGCTAACGGGTTGCTCAAGGAGAAGCAGCAGGAGAATGTCAGGGTTGAGAAGATCCAACAGATACTCGATGCGATTCATGTTGAGAACACGCAAGATGATGCTATCGGTTTATATGAGGAACACCTTCTGAGAGAAATAATGGTTGATCGAGAGGGTAATGTAACGCACAGCTATCTTCCCGATGGGACATTCACGGCAGGTTCCCGGCGTGCTTTTGAGATAAAGATGAAGACTTTAGCCAGGGGCATCAAAGATTATGATGCAGGCAAGGTGGATACGATACCTGACCTGCCCATCTTTGTGATGAAGGGCAACAACAACAACACTTTTTATGTGATCCCTGTCAACGGCAAAGGGCTGTGGGGCCCTATCTGGGGCAACATCGCTCTGAAAGATGACCTGAACACTATAGCAGGAACCACTTTCGATCACAAAAGCGAAACCCCGGGATTGGGTGCTGAGATCAACCAAAAGCCTTTTCAGGATCAGTTTATCGGCAAAAAACTGTTTAATACTGAAGGAGGTTTTATGTCGATAGCAGTTGTAAAAGGCGGCGCAAAGACACTCAAGCCCGAAAATCAGATACATGGCGTTGATGCAATCTCGGGAGGCACCATCACCAGCAATGGAGTTACTGAAATGCTGGAAGATTTTTTAGTCCATTATGTCGAATTTCTAAAAAAAGGGGAATAACCTATGGATGAGAGAAAAGAGAGAGAACCATTGCTGTCGACAGCAAATGTGAAGTTACTCAAAAACCCACTGGTACATGACAATCCTATCACTGTTCAGGTATTGGGTATCTGCTCTGCTTTGGCTATAACCGTGAAGCTTGAGCCATCAGTGGTAATGGCCCTTTCTGTAGTGGCTGTACTTGCATTTTCAAACGTCATCATGTCGTTGATACGAAATATTACACCACCGAGGATACGTATTATCGTGATGCTAACCATCATAGCCACTATGGTTATCCTTGTTGACCAGGTTTTAAAAGCTTTCCTGTATGATGTAAGCAAACAGCTCTCTGTTTTTGTAGGGTTGATTATAACCAACTGTATCATTATGGGCCGGCTGGAGGCTTTTGCGCAAGCCAACAAACCATGGCCATCGTTTCTCGACGGGGTAGGCAACGCCATCGGTTATGGATGGATTTTAATAGTGGTCGGTTTCCTGCGTGAACTTCTTGGATCAGGCACCATATGGGGTTACGATGTTACCCATACCTCTTACTGGGATTTGGAGAAAGCAGGATATGTGAATAATGGATTGATGATATTGCCACCTGCAGCCCTTATTATTGTTGGTGTTATTATATGGGTACAACGTTACAGGCACCGTGACCTTATTGAGGAGTATTAAAATTAACAGGAAAATTATCAGTTATGGAATATATAAATATTTTTATCAAAGGTGTTTTTGTAGAGAATATGGTATTTGCCTATTTTCTGGGCATGTGCTCTTATCTGGCGGTATCGCGAACAGTAAAGACTTCCACCGGACTGGGCCTTGCTGTCATTTTTGTGCTGGGCATCACCGTACCTGTTAATTATCTTATCAATCAATATATCCTGCAAGAGGGTGCATTGGTATGGCTTGGCAACGAGTTTGCCAATATTGACCTCAGTTTTTTAAGCTATATTATGTTTATCGCTGTTATAGCATCCATGGTGCAGTTAGTGGAAATGATTATTGAGAAATTCTCACCGACGCTGTACAGTTCACTCGGTATTTTTCTGCCCCTTATCGCTGTAAACTGTGCCATCCTTGGCGGGTCATTATTTATGCAGGAACGTGAATACGACACTATTGCCCATGCAACCTCATTCGGCTTAGGCAGTGGTGTTGGCTGGTTTCTCGCTATTGTTGCCATCGCTGCCATCCGTGAGAAAATTAAATACTCTAATATACCACCGGCACTGCGAGGACTGGGAATTACATATATAATTACCGGACTTATGGGGCTTGCCTTTATGAGTTTTATGGGTATTGAAATATAAATAAAGAAAATTATAGTGCCATGAATATGATACTGCTTGCAACAGACATCCTCAAACTAATACTCTCGGCAACAGGTGCATTCCTGGTGATCATCCTATTGCTTGTATTTATTTTATTATATGCCCGAAAAAAGCTCACCCCGCAAGGCGAAGTAAAAATCACCATCAATGATGAGAAGACCCTGACTGTTGACCCCGGATCAACATTACTCTCTACATTATCCGCCAACGATATCTATCTCCCCTCAGCTTGCGGAGGAGGTGGCACATGTGCTATGTGTAAATGCCAGGTGTTTGAAGGTGCCGGGGATATCCTCCCTACAGAAAAACCTTACTTCTCCCGCAAAGAGATAATGGCCCAATGGAGACTGGGATGCCAGGTGAAAGTAAGAAACGATTTGAAAATTGCTATTCCTCCTGAAATATTTGGTATTAAAAAATATGAGTGTGAAGTAGTCTCTAATCATAATGTAGCTACGTTTATTAAAGAGTTTGTAGTAAAACTACCTGAAAATGAGACTATGAACTTCAAGTCGGGAGGATATATCCAGATCGATGTTCCAAAATGCACTGTTGATTACGGAACAGATATTTACGTAGAAGAGGAATACCGTGAAGAATGGGATAAATTTAACATGTGGGAGCTGAAGATGAAAAACCCTGAGCCTGTTTTCCGGGCTTACTCCATGGCTAACCACCCGGCAGAAGGCAACATCATAATGTTGAATGTCCGTATTGCCACACCTCCCTGGAACAGAAAAACCAATAGTTTTATGCGTGTCAACCCCGGTATCTGTTCCTCATATATATTCTCAAGAAAACCGGGCGACAAGGTAACCATATCAGGCCCTTATGGTGAGTTCTTTATCAAAGAGAACAACCGTGAGATGATGTTTATCGGAGGAGGAGCCGGTATGGCACCCATGCGGTCCCATATATTCCATCTATTCCATACCGAAAAAACTGACCGTAAAACTACCTTCTGGTACGGCGGCCGTTCATTGCAGGAACTATTCTATATCGATGAATTTCGTGCAATAGAACAGGAATTTCCTAATTTTACTTTCAATATCGGGCTCTCTGAACCTAAACCGGAAGACAACTGGGACGGCTATACGGGCTTTATTCATCAGGTAATCATAGATGAATATCTCTCAAAACATCCTGAACCGGAAGAAATTGACTATTACCTGTGCGGCCCCCCGTTAATGAACGACGCTGTTCTGAAAATGCTCGATGACTATGGCGTCCCTGAAGAGAATATCGCTTTTGATGACTTTGGGATATAACGGCCAAACATAAAGAAAGGATAAAACAATCCCTTTTCTTCTTCAATGCACTTTACAGATATTTGTAATATAACTTTACCGTTTGTAATTTATTTTCTACTTTGCTGCCAAATTCAATATCGATAAAAAAACATACATTAAATATATGAAGTACAGAGTAGTATTCTTTCTGCTGGCAGCTGTAGTAATTATTATTGTCATATGTAATCGCAATTCACGCAAAGAGACTGCCTCTTTACACCGGGTAGAAATTCTCGGTAAAGCACAAGGAACCGATTATGCCGTCACCTACTACGATACAGAAGCAAGGAACCTGAAGCAAGAGATTGATTCGCTATTGCGTTGCATCGATATGTCGGTATCGATATATGAACCCTCAAGTATCATCAGCTTGATGAATAACAATGACCCTGCTGTGATAGCGGACAAAATATTTACCGATAACTTTATTTTATCACAAAAGATCTCCCGGGCTACTGATGGTGCTTTTGATATTACCGTAGCTCCCCT
>JAVVFR010000174.1:0-4478 GCA_032250595.1 Bacteroidales bacterium
GGCGACATTTCGATAGGATAGTCTGTTATAAAAGCAGGTTGTATCAGCTGCCCTTCGCACTTTTCTCCAAAAATCTCGTCAATAATCCTTCCTTTACCCATAGTTTCGTCAACCTGTACACCCATCGAATGGGCAGTGGCAACGAGCTGCTTCTCATCCATCGATGAAATATCGATCCCTGTAAAATGCGCAATAGCTTCATACATAGTAAACCGTTTCCAGGGACGTTTAAAATCAATGATATGATCACCTACCTGCACTTTGGTGTCGTGGTGAATAGCCAGTGCTATCTTTTCAACCATCTCCTCCACCAGATTCATCATCCATTCGTAATCTTTATACGCTACATAGAGCTCCATCTGCGTAAACTCCGGATTATGAAACCTCGACATCCCTTCGTTTCTGAAGTCTTTGGCAAACTCAAATACTCCGTCATAACCACCAACGATAAGCCTCTTCAGATATAGCTCATTGGCAATACGAAGATAGAGTGTCATATCCAGGGTATTATGATGTGTTTTAAAAGGCCTCGCGGCTGCACCGCCATAGAGTGGCTGCAGCACCGGGGTCTCTACTTCCAGATATCCCTTATCAATGAGGAAGGCGCGCATGGTCTGTATCAGCCTGGCACGGTTCACAAAAGTTGCTTTTACACCGGGGTTGACGATCAGATCGAGGTAGCGCTGACGGTATCGTTGCTCAGGGTCAGTGAATGCATCATATATCTTGCCATCTTTCTCTTTGACGATAGGCAATGGACGCAACGATTTGGAAAGCACCTTTAAGGAAGTGACATGAATCGTGATCTCTCCCATCTGTGTGATAAAAACATAGCCTGTTATCCCAATAATGTCACCAATATCTAACAGTCTCTTAAATACAGTGTTATACATGGTCTTGTCTTCATCCGGACAAATATCGTCGCGCTTCAGATAGACCTGAATACGTCCTGTTGCATCCTGTAACTCCACAAATGAAGCCGCTCCCATGATTCGCCGACTCATAATACGCCCGGCAATACGTACCTGCTGATACTTATCACTCCCCTCAATATAGTGGTCGTGTATCTCTCTGGCCGTTACGTTTACATCATATAGTGCTGCAGGATAAGGCGAAATGCCCAGTTCCCTCAACGCTTCCATCGATGCTCTTCTATTTGCCTCCTGTTCACTTATCTGTTGCTCCATTATGCGATAGGTATTATATAAATAATCAAAAAATGTATCTTACAATGATTCGTTTGTGAAAACAGTTGCAAAGATAAAATAATCTTTAGATTGAATTAAGTTATTTGGTATCAGCCTTCAAAAAAATCATTATCAGAATATTTCTCTCAAAAGGAATAATCAACCTAAAAAGCAGTAAAAAATTCTTTTACTCAGCAAAAAATTCTAACAAAAGGGGTAAAAAAACAACTAATCCGATGACAACGGCCATTATGACACTAACCAACACAGCAGCAGCAGCAAGATCTTTTGCTTTTTTTATCTTTTCGTTTTTCTCCGGAGATACAACATCAGCAAGATGCTCGAGAGAAGTGTTTATCAACTCGGCTATAAAAACCAATCCTATTGCCAACACCAACAGCACCCAGGAAAACAGAGAAACAGAAAAAACAATCCCTCCGGCAATAACGATGGCTGCTGCCAACAGATGAATACGTGCGTTATACTCTCCGGAAAACATAGTAATCAAACCTTTAAAGGCGTATTTGAAACTTCTCAGCCTTTGTGTAATACTGAACCGCTCTCTTTTCATGATGGCATATCTCCATGGTTTATGTTGAACCTTCAAAAGTACAAATTCTCATCATGAAATATCATAAGCTAAAAAACAATCTTGTTGGTCAAGAAGAAGGATGGTTATTCAATGCATGAGAAAGACTGCATTATCATACTATTTTGCATCACCTTTTGCCAACGTAAAAGCAAAAGTAGTTCCAATACCCACTTTGCTTCTAACGTTAATCGACTGGCCATGAGCATCGATAATATGTTTTACGATAGCGAGTCCGAGACCCGATCCGCCCTGTTCTCTCGACCGGGCTTTGTCGGTGCGGTAAAAACGTTCGAAAATTCTTGTCAGCTCGTTTTGATCCAATCCTATTCCATCATCAGTAACCTCCACCAAAATATTCTCATCCATATCAAAAAAGCTAATTTTGGTTCTCCCCCCTTTCTCACTATATTTTACCGCATTGTCGATCAGATTCACCAACACCTGTCTGATGCGTGATTGATCGGCATATACATAAACCGGACGTTCATAATTGGCAGCAAAATACACTGTAATCTTTTTCTTTTTTATCTTAAGATCCAAAAACTCTATCACCTCTTTAGTAAGTTCAAAAATATCGAACGTAGCAAAATCCATTTCTATCTCCCCCGATTCCAGCCTGCTGATTGTATCGAGGTCTTCAACAATAGATATCATTCTGTTAATGCTTTTCTCGGTTCGCAGGAGGTACTCCCTGTTTATCTTTTTATCCTCCAGGCCACCGTCGAGCAAGGTGAGCACATAGCCCTGAATATTAAAGATAGGTGTTTTCAGCTCATGGGATATATTCCCCATAAACTCACGACGGTATTCGGCACTAGCTCTGAGCGCAGATATCTCATCAGACTGTTTTTTCGCCCAATCCTGTACTTCCATCTTAACCTCCTCAATCATATCACCTTTGGTAATCAACTTAAAACGCTGGCTATCCTTACCTACCTTTTGTCTGTGAATAAACTTATATATCAACTTAATACGCTCATAGATAAAGGTGAGCATCACATACCTGGAGACAAAATAAGCAGCCAAAAAAACCAACGGTATTAATGCGGCTACAATCAAGATAGGGGAAACATCAGAAATGAGGTATAACACCATGAATATTAGAAAACAAAACCCGGCAATAACAAGTGCGGTAATGAATGCCAAACGATTTGGACTATGGTTTGTATGCATAGGTGTCAATTCACAAATTCAATAATAATATCTTCACGCCTCATATTTGTATCCTACCCCTTTTACCGTTTTGATATTATCGATACCAATTTTCTCACGCAACTTACGCACATGCACATCGATAGTACGGTCACCCACAATAACGTCATTCCCCCAAACACGCTGAAAGATCTCTTCCCGGGTAAATACTTTGTTCGGCTTGGCGGTGAGAGCAGTCAACAACTCAAACTCTTTCCTGGGCAGGATAATCTCTTTTCCTTTATAAATAATAAGATACCTCTCTTTATCGATAGTAAGATCACCAACAGTATATTTCTCTTCAAGGTTCAGCGATGGGTTATGCTGTCGTCTGAGCAAAGCCTTCACTTTACTGATAAGCACCCTGGGGCGTATAGGTTTAGTGATGTAATCATCGGCACCGGCATCAAAACCAGCAATCTGTGAATATTCCTCGCCTCTGGCTGTAAGAAAAATAATGATAGCATGCTGCAGCTCTGGGATCTGGCGTAACTCACGACAGGTTTCCATACCATCCATCTCAGGCATCATCACATCAAGCACTATCAGGTGTGGGTGGGCCTGTTGTGCTATAACCAAAGCTTTTTTGCCGTTCTCTGCCGTATCAACATGGTATCCTTCTCTCTTTAAATTATAACTCAAAAACTCTAAAATGTCCGGCTCATCATCTACCAAAAGAATTTTATAATCCTTATTTTCCATAGCGTTATCTTTGAGGTTCGATACAAAAATAGGTAATATTTTTAGCAGGCATCCGTAACATGGATCCAATGATGTTTAATTTGCATAAAAATAATAATATCATAACATAACATTAATACAACATTATTTTTTGAAATAGTGAAAAACCAGTCTTGCTTTGGCTTTACCCACTAAAGGAACAAGTTCCTCCAAGGAAGCTTCACTGATACGTTTTACTGATCTGAATTTCCATAACAATTTTTGGGCGGTATTGTAGCCAATTCCATTGATCGCTGTAAGTTGTGTTTGAGTAATGCTCTTCTCTCTTTTCTGCCGGTGGTGGGCAATACCAAACCTATGGGCTTCGTTGCGTGCATGCTGTATTACCCGCAAGGTCTCTGATCTCTTGTCGAGGTGTAGGGGATACGAATCGCCGGGAAAATATATCTCTTCCAGCATTTTTGCAATACCAATAATACTTATGGTCCCTCGCAGATTCAGTTTTTCAAGGCTTTTCAATGCGCTGGAAAGCTGTCCTTTCCCTCCATCCACAATCACTAGCTGTGGCAACGGCTGTTTCTCTTCCTGCAACCGTTTGTATCTGCGGTATATCACCTCTTCCATGGAAGCATAGTCATCAGGACCTTCAACAGTTTTTATGGTATAGTGCCGGTATTCGTTCTTCACCGGTTTGCCATCTCTGAATACTACCATCGCTGCCACCGCTTCCGTGCCTTGCAGATTGGAATTGTCGAAACACTCAATATGCCTTGGCTCCTCTTTCAACCGTAACTCCCGTTTCATCACATCCATAATACGCATAGTAT
>JAVVFR010000175.1:0-4470 GCA_032250595.1 Bacteroidales bacterium
CATATTTCCACTTCGGGGTTAAGCACCTGAAAGCTACTAAGGAACCGATTAATATCACCGGCTTTAAAAACATTTTGCCCTGAAATACTGAGATTAATCTTTTCGTTATTCACCTCTTCAATTTGTTGCTTAAACCGTACCTGTTTCAGGTTCAATACAATTTCAATAACATCTTCAACTACTCCTTTGATTGTAGAGAACTCCTGTTCAACGCCTTCAATTTTAATAGAGGTGATAGCAAACCCTTCTAGAGAAGAGAGTAGGATTCTTCTAAGAGCGTTTCCTATAGTAAGTCCGTAACCAGGTTCAAGTGGGCGAAATTCAAAGCTCCCTTTGAATTCGTTCTCTTCAATCATGATTACTTTATCCGGTTTCTGGAAAGCTAATATTGCCATGTATTCAAATTTCTATTTATTAACAATAAAATGATATAGTTCATTATTTCGAATATAGCTCAACGATGAGCTGTTCTTTGATATTTTCAGGTATTTCATCGCGCAGCGGCAAAGCAATAAGTTTTCCTGCCATCATAGCACTGTCCCATTCAAGCCAAGGATAATTCCCGGTACGGCTTGCCAATGCGTCGGTAATCACTTCCAGTGATTTCGATCGTTCTCTCACAGCAATAATATCACCTACTTTCACTTCATAGGAAGGGATATTAAGCACTTCACCATTAACGGTAACATGTCTATGTGAAACCAATTGGCGGGCACCTGCTCTGGTGTTTGCCAGGCCTAATCGATACACCACGTTGTCGAGCCGTGCTTCACAAAGTTGCAACAGAATCTCACCGGTAATACCTTTTTTCCTTGTAGCTCTATGGAATGTATTTCTGAACTGTCGTTCAAGGATACCATAGGTATATTTGGCTTTCTGTTTCTCTTGTAACTGAAGGCCGTATTCCGACATTTTCTTTCTACGTTTTGAGTTACCATGTTGTCCGGGGGGATACTTCTTTTTTTCGAAATAGCGGTCGGATCCAAATATCGGTTCGCCAAATTTTCTGGCTATTTTTGTTTTAGGCCCAATATATCTTGCCATAATAATTTCCTGTTTTTTTGTACATTAATAATTCCTGTCCATCAACAGCCTTTATACTCTTCTGCGTTTAGGTGGTCTGCACCCGTTATGCGGTAAAGGCGTAACATCAACAATTTCTATCACTTCGATTCCGGCGCCGTGGATACTACGGATAGCGGATTCACGTCCTGAGCCCGGTCCTTTAACAAATACCTTGACTTTACGCAGGCCTGCATCATAAGCAACTTTCGCACAATCTTCTGCAGCCATCTGAGCAGCATAAGGGGTGTTTTTCTTTGACCCTCTGAATCCCATCTTACCGGCCGACGACCATGATATTACCTGTCCTGAGTCGTTGGTTAGTGAGATGATACAATTGTTGAATGATGCTTTAATAAATGCCTTTCCTACCGGATCTACCTTAACAACACGTCTCTTGGTGCTTCGTGTATTTTTAGCCATAATATTTAAATATTACCATAATTAATACTCACTTCTTTTTTTAGCCTTTTATAGCTCTCTTTTTGTTTGCTACAGTTTTTTTCCTTCCTTTACGCGTACGGGCATTGTTTTTTGTACTCTGCCCGCGTAATGGCAGTCCTATTCTGTGGCGTATACCACGATAAGAACCAATATCCATTAAACGTTTAATATTCGTCTGTACTTCTGAACGAAGAGAACCTTCTACTTTTACATGGTCACTGATGTAGTCTCTAATCAGTTTTTGCTCTTCATCATTCCAATCGCTTACGCGTTTATTCCTGTCGATACCCACAGTATCAAGTATCTTCTGTGCTTTACTATGTCCGATACCATAAATATAGGTTAAAGCGATCTCTCCTCGCTTGTTCTTTGGAATATCAATACCAGCTATCCTTGCCATATATTGTCTGTTTTTTTGTTTTGCAATTAATTATCCCTGACGCTGTTTGTATTTGGGATTCTTTTTATTAATGACGTATAACCGTCCTTTCCTTCGTACTATCTTGCAATCAGGAGTCCTTTTTTTTACTGATGCTCTGATTTTCATTTTGTTCTTAATTTTATTGTTATCACTACTTATATCGATATGATATTCTGCCTCTTGTCAAATCGTAAGGAGATATCTCAAGCTTCACTTTATCTCCGGGAAGTATTCTGATATAATGCATCCGCATTTTCCCGGAAATAGTAGCGAGGATCTCATGGCCATTTTCAAGTTTTACTTTAAACATAGCATTACCAAGCGATTCAGTGACTGTGCCATCAAGTTCAATAAACTTCTTTTTTGTGGCACTGCTTCCTTTATTTTGCTTGCTGTTATCCATATACTATTTTATTTTTTATCAATTACCTGTTCAATATAATCAAATGACGAGAGAATATCTGCTTGTTCTTTTCTCACAGCGACAGCATGTTCAAAGTGTGCTGAAGGCATTCTGTCGGCTGTTCTCACTGTCCATCCATCTTTTTCCTGCACAATAAACCGTGATCCAAGATTTACCATTGGCTCGATGCATATCACCAAACCTTCTTTCAGTTTCATTCCGTTGCCACGATGGCCATAATTCATCACTTCAGGTTTCTCATGGAGTCGTTTACCAAGGCCATGGCCTACCAACTCTCTAACCACCGAGAAACCTCTTTGTTCAACATAATGTTGAACGGCATACCCGATATCACCAACTCTGTTGCCTGCTGTAGCTGCTTTAATACCCATATAGAGTGACTCTTTGGTAGCTTTCAGTAAATCGGCTGTACGGTCAGGAACTTCACCAACAGCAAAAGTATACGCCGAATCACCGTAATATTTATTCAAGATCACACCACAGTCGATTGAAACGATATCTCCATCTTTCAACTCCCTGTCTGATGGGATACCATGTACCACCTGTTCATTCAGAGAAATACAGAGTGTAGCAGGGAATCCCTGGTATCCTTTAAAGCCGGGTACCGCTTGATGGTCACGGATAAACATTTCGGCAACCTGATCCAGCTTCTTTCCGTTCACCCCGGGTTTAATCAACTTAGCCACTTCGGCAAGGGTTTTTCCAACAAGTAAAGAACTCTCTCTAATTAATTCAATTTGTTCCGGTGATTTATATTGTACCATAGTATGACTAACTGGTTAAGCTGACATACCCATCGCACCACCGGCCCTTCCTTTAATACGTCCCGACTTCGTTAAACCATCATAATGCCTCATCAACAGATGACTCTCAATTTGCTGCAGCGTATCAAGAACCACGCCAACCATAATAAGCAGGGAAGTACCTCCATAGAACTGAGCAAACTGGGCATTAACGCCGGCAAGGCTCACAATAGCAGGCAATACTGCAACAAAAGCAAGAAATATAGAGCCGGGTAAAGTAATTTTCGAAAGAATATTATCTAAATATTGGGCTGTTCTCTTCCCCGGTTTTATGCCGGGAATAAAACCACCGTTTTTCTTCATCTCCTCTGCCATTTGCGTGGGATTGAAAGTAATGGCAGTATAAAAATAGGTAAAGAGAATTATCAATATTGCAAAAACAAAATTGTACCAGAATCCATTAGGATTGGCAAAAGCCTGTGCCACTCCCGACATACTACCCGAGCTGGAGAAACCCATCAAGGTAATAGGGAGAAACATGATAGCTTGTGCAAAGATGATAGGCATAACGCCCGCAGCATTTACTTTAAGGGGTACATATTGTCTGACACCACCATACTGTTTATTTCCAACCACCCTTTTGGCGAACTGCACGGGCACACGGCGTGTGCCTTGCACCAGCAGTATCGACACCAGCACCACAAAAACAAGTACGATCATTTCGACCAGGAATATCACAAGCCCACCTCCCTGGCTCTCCATCCGGCCCGCAAATTCAGCAACCAAAGCAAAAGGCAGTCGTGCAATGATACCCACCATGATAAGCAATGAGATACCATTACCTATTCCCTTATCTGTAATACGTTCACCGAGCCACATAATAAACATGGAACCGGCAGTAAGCATAACAATAGACGACAGGCCAAAGAATGAAAACACAGAGACACTGACAGCATCCATAGAGAATGGATAAATGGATCCTGGAGGCATTTGCCCCACTACATTTTTGATATATGCAGGAGCCTGGAACAGCAGGATGATAACCGTTAAATAACGTGTAATTTGATTGATTTTCCTGCGGCCGCTCTCTCCTTCCCGCTGAAGCTTCTGGAAATAGGGTATTGCCATACCAAGAAGCTGTACCACGATAGAAGCAGAGATATAAGGCATGATACCCAATGCAAATACCGAAGCATTAGAAAAGGCACCGCCTGAGAACATATTAATAAGCCCGAGCAGTCCATCGGATGCCTGGTTCTGCAAAGCTGCCAGCCCATCCGGATCGATACCCGGCAATACCACATAGGAGCCAATCCTATATATTAAAATAATACCCAAAGTATAAAGAATCCTTTTCCGGAGATCCTCAATCTTGC
>JAVVFR010000176.1:0-4447 GCA_032250595.1 Bacteroidales bacterium
CAGATCCCTTCGGAGATAAAGGCGGGCAGAAAACAGTCGATCGGTATGAGAAACATGATCGGGTTTGCCCGTAAGCGTCATGAAAAAAATATGGCCGCTAAACTGGCAGGCGAAATTGTTGCTGCATACAAAGAAGAGGGAGCAGCTTTTAAGCGAAAAGAAGATACGCATCGTATGGCTGATGCCAACAAAGCATTCTCACATTTTAGATTTTAATTTAATAAGCAAAAGATAACGGTGATAAAAGAGGAAACACACAGAGAGTTACAATATACGCGCAATATAGGAATTATGGCGCATATTGATGCCGGTAAAACTACCACTACCGAGCGTATCCTCTATTATACCGGAAAGAGTTATAAAATTGGCGAGGTACATGAGGGTACTGCTACAATGGATTGGATGGTGCAGGAGCAGGAACGCGGTATTACCATCACCTCTGCCGCCACTACTGTTTTCTGGAAGTTCAATGATATCAATCATAAGATCAATATTATCGATACCCCCGGACATGTTGACTTTACCGTTGAAGTAGAACGTTCATTGCGTGTGCTTGATGGTGCTGTTGGATTGTTTTGTGCTGTAGGTGGTGTTGAGCCTCAGTCGGAGACCGTTTGGCGGCAAGCCGACAGATATAATGTGCCACGCATCAGTTTTGTCAATAAGATGGATAGAGCCGGTGCTGACTTTTTCTCCGTCGTCGATCAGATCCGTGAAAAACTAGGTGCTAACCCTATCCCTTTGCAACTCCCTATAGGTGCTGAAGATGAGTTTGTTGGAGTGGTTGACCTGATCAAAAACAAAGCTTTCGGATGGGACAATACTGACAAAGGTACTACCATTATTGAAGCAGAGATTCCCGAAGAGATGCTCGAGATGGTCGCTAAATACCGCACAATGCTTATTGAAGGTGTGGCCGAAGAGAGCGAAGAGCTACTTGAGAAATTTCTCGAAAACCCTGACTCCCTCTCTGAAGAAGAGATACGTGCTGCTATTAGAAAAGCTGTTATTGAACGCCGTATCACCCCTGTGATGTGTGGTGCTGCCTTCAAAAATATGGGTGTCCAGATGTTACTCGATGCTATTGTATCATTCCTCCCTAGCCCTATCGATATGCCTCCTATAGAGGCTGTCAATCCTAAAACTGAAAAAACTGAAATCAGATACCCCAATAGTGAAGATCCTTTCTGTGCACTGGCATTTAAGATAACTACCGACCCGTTTGTCGGACGTATCGCCTTTTTTAGGGTATACTCCGGTAAACTGGAAGCCGGATCGTACGTCTTTAATGTGAATACCGGTAAAAAAGAGCGGATCGCCCGTATCATGCAGATGCATGCCAATAAACAGAACCCATTGGATGTTATTTATGCCGGAGATATTGGAGCTGCTGTTGGATTTAAAAATATTCGTACCGGTGATAGCCTTACCGATGAGAAACACCAGGTGTTGCTTGAATCTATCGATTTCCCTGAACCGGTGATTAGCATCGCTATTGAACCAAAAACCAAGGCCGATCTGGATAAGTTGTCATTGGCATTGATTAAATTGGCCGAAGAAGATCCCACTTTTAAAGTGAAAGTAGATGAAGACTCCGGACAAACCATTATCAGTGGTATGGGTGAGTTGCATCTTGATATCTTACTCGATAGGTTGAAAAGAGAGTTCAGTGCCGAGTGCAACCAGGGACAACCGCAGGTGGCTTACAAGGAAGCGATACTTACTACTGTTAAGCATCGCGAGGTATATAAAAAACAGACCGGAGGAAAAGGTAAATTCGCTGATATTCTGGCAGAGATTAGCCCTGCCGACGAAGGTGTCAGTGGGTTGCAGTTTGTCAATGAGATAAAAGGTGGTAATATCCCCAGAGAGTTTATCCCGGCAATAGAGAAAGGATTTAAGTCGGGTATGGTGAATGGTATATTAGCCGGATATCCTTTGCAGAGTTTAAAAGTACGTCTTATCGACGGTTCATATCATCCGGTGGACTCCGACACACTCTCTTTTGAGACTGCAGCACGCATAGCATTGAAAGAAGCATGCCGGAAAGCAGAGATGACACTCCTTGAACCTATTATGAGTCTTGAAGTGGTAGCCCCTGATGAGAATATCGGTGATATTACCGGTGACCTTAACAAGCGTCGTGCCATGGTGGAGGGAGTCTCCTCGCGAGGCAACTTGCAGGTGGTGAAAGCTAAAGTGCCTATGGCCAATATGTTTGGATATGTTACTACTTTACGAACCATTACTTCCGGACGGGGAACATCAACCATGGAATACTCACACCATCAGGAACTTTCTCCTGCTTTGCGTGATGAACTTATTAAGAAAATTAAAGGAATAGTCTATTTATAAATATAAAATATAGTTAAGGTGAACCAGAAGATTAGAATAAAACTCAAGTCGTACGACTACAATCTGGTAGATAAATCTGCTGAAAAGATAGTCAAAACGGTAAAGTCAACCGGTGCTGTAGTAAACGGGCCTATACCGTTACCAACCAATCGGAAAATTTTTACCGTTAACCGTTCGACTTTTGTAAATAAAAAGTCAAGGGAGCAGTTTCAGCTATCAACGTATAAGCGATTGTTAGACATTTATAGCACTACATCAAAAACCATTGATGCATTGATGAAGTTGGAATTGCCCAGTGGTGTTGAGGTAGAGATAAAGGTTTGACCTGATAAAAGAAATAAAAAGAAAGCATTATGTCAGGATTAATTGGAAAGAAAATAGGTATGACCAGCATCTATGATGCTGAAGGCAAGAAAGTGCCTTGTACTGTCATTGAAGCAGGCCCTTGTGTTGTTACCCAGGTCAGAACCAAGGATAATGATGGTTATGAGGCTATTCAGCTAGCTTACGATGAGAAGAAAGAGCAACGTACCACAAAAGCTTTGGTCGGACACTTTAAGAAAGCCGGTACTACGCCTAAGAAAATTTCTGCTGAATTTTCTCGTTTTGAAGAGCCTAAAAAATTTGGTGATATCCTCACTGTAGAAGTATTTGTTGAAGGGGAGTATATCGATGTTGTGGGTAAATCAAAAGGAAAAGGATTTCAGGGTGTAGTAAAACGTTATAATTTCAAAGGTGTAAACGATGCTACACACGGTCAGCATAACAGGCTGAGGGCTCCCGGCTCTATCGGCGCTTCTTCTTACCCCTCAAGGGTATTTAAGGGGATGCGTATGGCCGGAAGAACAGGGGGAAATAGAACGAAAATGATCAATCTTCAGATCATGAAACTTATCCCCGAGAAAAACATTGTCTTAGTTAAAGGTTCTGTACCAGGTGCCAAAGGTTCATATTTAATTTTAGAAAGATGGAGTTAGAAGTATATAAAATCAACGGAGAAAAGGCTGACAGAAAAGTCGTCCTTAACGATTCAATATTCAATGTTGAACCGAGTGACCATGCTATCTATCTGGATGTTAAACAACATCTTGCCAATAGACGTCAGGGAACAGCCAGTACGCTTGAGAAAGGGGATGTTACTGCCAGTACCAGGAAGATTAAGCGCCAAAAAGGCACCGGTACGGCAAGAGCTGGGAGTGCTAAGTCGCATATCTTTAGAGGTGGTGGAACAGCTTTTGGTCCTGAACCGCGTGACTATAACTTTAAGCTTAATAAAAAGCTGAAACAGTTGGCACGGAAATCTGCGCTTACATATAAAGCCAGAGAGAACCAGATTATCATCCTTGAAAAATTCTCGCTTGATGAAGCGAAAACAAAAAAGTATCTTGAGATATTGCAACAATTTGAAATGGATGGCAAGAAATCATTATTGATCATTCCTGCTACCGACAAAAATATTTATCTGGCTTCCAGAAACCTGAAAAAGGCCAAAGTGATTATAGCAGATAATTTGAATACTTATGAGGTGTTGCATACCAATAATTTACTTATTGTAGAAGATTCACTGGAGATATTGGAGAACAAACTGGCAAAGAATTAATATTCTGAGTTGAAACAATAAAAGAGAAGACAATGGAGATTATAAAAAAACCTGTTATAACGGAAAAGATGACTGAGCTGGGTGATCGGCTCAATCAGTATGCGTTTATAGTAGACAGGTCTGCCAATAAGATCATGATCCGCGATGCTGTTGAACAGCTTTATGATGTCAAAGTTATTCGTGTCAATACGATGAATTTTGATGGTAAGGCAAAGTCAAGGGTAACCAAGGGTGGATATATTACCGGCAGTACCAATGCCTTTAAGAAGGCAATTGTAACGTTAGCAGAAGGTGAAACTATTGATTTTTTCAGTAATATTTAAATAAATGGCTTTAAAGAAATTCAAACCGACAACGTCCAGTCAGCGCTTTAAGGTAATAAGTGCATTTGATGACATTACGGCTACCAAACCGGAGAAGAGCTTATTAGCGCCTAAGAAACGGACTGGTGGTAGGAATAATGAAGGGAAGATGACCATACGGTATCGTGGT